>NZ_JBIAHR010000018.1:0-174580 GCF_042870695.1 Streptomyces sp. NPDC006384 | reverse complement strand
CGGTTACATTCCGAACCCGGAAGCTAAGCCTTACAGCGCCGATGGTACTGCAGGGGGGACCCTGTGGGAGAGTAGGACACCGCCGAACAATCATTGAGGAGAGCCCCGCACCGGGAACGGTGCGGGGCTTTCTGCATTTAAGGAATAATTGTGAGAGCGGCAGGGGCGAAAAGCCCCGCCCACTCAAAGACGCCCTGCCGCTTTCAGTTCCAGATAGGCGTCGGCCAGTGCCGGCGCCAGCTCATCCGGTGCCGCGTCGACGACCGTCACTCCGTGCCGCCGGAGACGGTCCGCGGTGACACGACGCTCTCCCTGAGCCTGTGCGGCCGCTGCGGCCTCGTAGACAGCCTCGGCGTCACCACGTGCCTTCGCCATCCGGGAGATGTGCGGATCCCCTACCGACGCCACGAGAACCGTGTGGCGCTGAGTCAGCTGAGGCAGGACGGGCAGCAGGCCTTCCTCGACCGGGGCCGCGTCGAGCGTCGTGAACAGGACGATCAGAGAGCGTCGGGGAGCCGAGCGGAGAGCGGTCGCAGTGAGCCCACGCATGTCGGTCTCCAGCAGCTCGGGCTCTACGGCCGCCATCGCGTTGACCACAGAAGGAAGCATGTCGCCTGCCGTGCGGCCCTGGACCAGGGCACGTACCCGACGGTCGTAGGCGAGAAGGTCGACGCGGTCGCCGGCGCGGGAGGCGAGGGCGGCCAGGAGCAGAGCGGCGTCCATGGACGCGTCGAGGCGGGGAACATCCCCCACCCGGCCCGCGGAGGTCCGGCCGGTGTCGAGCACGAGCAGGACGTGCCGGTCGCGTTCGGGACGCCAGGTGCGTACGGCGACGGCGGACTGGCGGGCTGTCGCGCGCCAGTCGATGGAACGGGTGTCGTCTCCGGGAACGTACTCACGGAGGCTGTCGAACTCCGTGCCCTGGCCGCGGGTGAGCACGCTGGTGCGGCCGTCGAGTTCGCGCAGACGCGCCAGCTTCGACGGCAGGTGCTTGCGGCTGGTGAACGGCGGCAGCACGCGCACCTTCCAGGGGACCTCGTGCGTGCCCTGGCGGGTGAAGAGGCCCAGGGGGCCGTAGGAGCGGATCGTGACACGGTCCGCCTGGCGGTCACCGCGGCGGGTGGGCCGTAGACGTGTGATCACGCGTCGGCGCTCGCCCGGGGGCACGGTCAGGCGGTGGCGGGAAGCCTCCGTCTCCGTGCCGGGGCGCCAACTGCTGGGCGGCCAGGCGTCGCGCAGGTGGGCGCGGAGCGGACGCCGGGACGGATTGGTGATCGTCAGGGTGACGTCCGCGGTGTCGCCCAGGCGG
The DNA here is from genome assembly GCF_042870695.1 of Streptomyces sp. NPDC006384. Lineage (NCBI taxonomy): Bacteria > Bacillati > Actinomycetota > Actinomycetes > Kitasatosporales > Streptomycetaceae > Streptomyces > Streptomyces sp. NPDC006384. The sequence goes on along the minus strand of NZ_JBIAHR010000018.1, from coordinate 173,271 downwards.
GTGGAGGTGTCGCCGGAGCGGGTCAGACGCAGGCGCCGCACCGGCGCGGCCAGCGCGAAGTCGCAGGCGCAGGCCACAGCCAGCGGGGCGTTGACCGCCAGGATGCCCGTCCAGCTGGGATCCCAGATGCCGATGGGGACGGAGCCCAGGGCCGCGATGAGGGCGGCGCGTCCGGTGAGCGCCATCAGCGGGGGACGGGGACGTGGGCGAGGATCGCGTTGATGACGGAGTCGGCCGTCACGCCCTCCATCTCGGCCTCCGGACGGAGCCGGACGCGGTGCCGGAGCGTGGGCAGGGCGAGGGCCTTCACGTCGTCGGGAGTGACGTAGTCACGGCCGGTCAGCCAGGCCCACGCCCGGGCCGTCGAGAGCAGCGCCGTGGCGCCGCGCGGCGAGACGCCGAGAGCGAGGGACGGCGACTCGCGGGTGGCCCGGCAGATGTCGACGACATAGGCAGTGATCTCCGGGTGCACCGCCGTCTTGGCCACCTCGGCACGGGCCGCCTCCAGGTCCGCCGCTGCCGTCACGGGGCGTACGCCGGCGGCGTGCAGGTCGCGCGGGCTGAAACCGTCGGCGTGGCGGGTGAGGACGTCGATCTCGTCCTGGCGGGAGGGCAGGGGGACGGTGAGTTTGAGGAGGAAGCGGTCGAGCTGGGCTTCCGGGAGGGGATAGGTGCCCTCGTACTCCACCGGGTTCTGGGTCGCGGCGACCAGGAACGGCTCGGGGAGCGGGCGAGGTGTGCCGTCGACCGTGACCTGGCGTTCTTCCATGGCCTCGAGGAGGGACGACTGGGTCTTCGGGGGCGTGCGGTTGATCTCGTCGGCGAGGAGCAGATTGGTGAAGACCGGGCCGGGCTGGAAGGAGAACTCGGCGGTGCGGGCGTCGTAGACCAGGGAGCCGGTGACGTCGCTCGGCATCAGGTCGGGGGTGAACTGCACGCGCTTGGTGTCGAGTTCCGTGGCGGCGGCGAGGGTGCGGACGAGGAGGGTCTTGGCGACGCCGGGGACACCCTCGAGGAGGACGTGGCCGCGGCACAGAAGCGCGACGACGAGGCCGGTGACGGCCGCGTCCTGGCCGACCACGGCCTTGGCGATCTCGGCGCGCAGGGCCTCGAGGGCGGCGCGGGCGTCGCCCGGGCCCCCGGCCGGCCCGGCGTTGTCAGTGGTCGGGTCCATCATGGACGGCGTACCTCTCTTTCGAGGGCGTCGAGTTGGTCGGCGAGTGCGATGAGGGCGGCGTCGTCGCTGGGCGGCGGGCCGAAGAGGAGGGCGTGCAGGGCCTGTCCGCGGTCGGGGACGTGAGCGGACAGGGCGGGGAGCAGGGCCTCGGGCGCGTGCGCCTGGGAGGCGGGGACGCCGGTGAGGGGGGCGAGGCGGGTGCGGGTGGCGGAGCGGAGAGCGGCGGCCGCGCGGTCGCGGGCGTTCGCTTTGTGGTAGAGGCGGGCGCGGCCTTCGGTGGTCTCGGAGGCGCGGATGGCCACGGGGAGCTTCTCGGGCACCAGGGGGCCGAGCCTGCGTGCCCGCCACAGCGCGGCGAGGGCCGCGGCGATGAAGAGCTGCAGTGTGCCCCAGAGCCAGCCGGAAGGAAGCAGGTCGAAGAAACCTCGCTCCTCCTCCGGTGCGACGGCGTCGTCGGCGAGGGAGGGGAGGTACCAGACGAGGTGGCTGCGGGAACCGAGGAGTTGCAGGGCGAGGGAGGCGTTGCCGTGCTCGTCGAGGCGGTCGTTGTAGAGGATGTCGGGGGCGCCGAGGACGACGGTGTCGCCCTGGGGGCCGTCCTGGGCCGCCGTCGCGGACGTGTCGGGGAGGCGCAGTAGGGTGGCCAGGCGCCGGCTGGGGTAGCAGGCGTCGGCTTCGAGAGGGGTGCTGTAGCGGATGCCGCCCGTGTCGGCGCTGCCCGCGCGTCGGGCGGCGGGCAGGTCGCAGGCGGGGGTCAGCGTCGAGTCGGCGCTGACCGCGGGGTCTGCGGTGACACCGGGGGCGAGGCGCTCGACGGCCGCGCCGCCGGGCGCCACGAGGACCGTACGTCCGCCGGAACCGGAGACCGCCGCGTGCAGCTCGGTCTGCCGGCGTTCGGTCAGCAGGTCGGGCACGGCCACCAGCAGGGTGGTGTCCGGGCCTGCCGAGGCGCGGGCGTCGTCCAGGGTGGTGACCACGCGCGTGGACACCCCTCGGTCGGCGAGGAGCTCGGCGACGGCCCGGCTGCCGTAGGGGTCGGCGGAGCGGGGGTCGAGCTCGCCGTGGCGGGCGTCGGAGCGGACCACGGCGATCACGACGGCGCCGGCCAGCAGCAGGACGAGCGCGAGTACCAGGCCTCGCGCGCGGGTCCACAGCCGACGGGCGGTGGGCGAGACCGAGGTGGTGGGAAGCGTGGCCTCGGTGGTCATCCGGCGGCTCCCCCGCGGGTGGTCGGGCCGTCCGCGCCGTGGGAGGCGCCGACGGCCAGGTCCGGCTTGGCGTCGGCCAGGTCGCGGTCGAGGCCGGACAGACGCCGGTACGTCTCCTCGCTGCCGGGCCGGCCGCCGTACGCGACGTCGTCGAAGTCCCGGGCCGCCGTGCGCAGCCGGTCGCCGTGGGCGGGCAGGACGCGGCCGGCCTCCGCGGCGGCCTCGTCGGCGGTGCGGCCGGGGCGGACGTCGAGGAGGGCGCGTTCCTCCAAGGCGCGGACGATGGCCCGCATGCGTTCCTGGACGGCCTGGTTCCAGTGGCCCTGGGCGGCGTGCGCCTCGGCGGCCGCGCGGTGGTCGGCGGCGTCGCGGGGACGGTCGTCGAACAGGGCAGGAGTGGAGACGGGCGTGCGGCGCGGGGTGCCCAGGCGCCACCAGAGGGCGCCCAGTACCGCCAGGACGGCCGCGACGACGACGACCAGGCCGAGCGTCCCCCCGGGTGTCGCGGTGGAGGCGGCGTCGAACAGGTCGCCGATCCAGTCCCACAGGGTGTTCAGGGCCCGTTGGAGCCAGCTGGGGTCGTTCTCGTGGTACATGCGCTTGGACAGCTCGCGCCGAGCCGCCTCCCGCGCGGGGTCGCGCGGGAGCGTCACCGGCGGCTCGTCACCGGAGCGCGCCAGGAACAGCACGGGGCTGTCGCCGGCGCGCGGCGACAGCCGTACGGCGGTGCGCGGCAGCACCTCTGTGAGAACTCCCCCCGCCGGACTCACCGCATCAGCCCCCCGGGACGGCGCCGGGGGCGCCCGGTCCCTGGACGCCCGCGGCCCGGGCCAGTTCGAGGTCGAGAGCCTCGCGGCGGATGCGCTGGTCGATGTAGAGGAGCACCGTCACGCCGGCCGTGATCGGCAAGGTGACCACGGAGGCGATCACCGAGCCGATGCCGCTGACGAGGAGGAAGGTCCAGCCGAGGTCACCGCTGCCCTCGAGGAAACCGACGACACCGTCGCCGCTGAGCGCGGCGGCGAGGAAGGTGAAGGGGATGACGATGATCGACGCGACGACGTTGGTGATGACCAGGGCGAGCAGCTGGATGCCGAAGACCCGCCACCAGGAACCGTTCACCAGCTTCGTGGAGCGGCTCATGGCCTTCTTGACGCCCTGCTTCTCCAGCATCAGCGCGGGAGAGGCCAGGGAGAGGCGGGTCAGGAGCCAGATCGCGACGATGCCGCCGGCCAGGAAACCGAGGGCGGCCAGAGCCACGCCCGCCTCGCCGCCCACTGCGGCGGTGACGATCAGGCCGGGCACCATACCGGCCAGGAGGAGGCCGACGACCATGAGCAGCACCAGGAGGACCAGGCCGAACAGCCGGGCCAGCTGAGGACGTGCCTCCCGCCAGGCCGCGCCGGTGGTCACCTGCCTGCCGAGCACGGCGCGGCTGGTGACGGTGGTCAGCAGGGCCGTGGCCACGACGACGCCGATCATGGTGAGCAGGGAGACGACGGCCGAGTCGACCGCCGTGCCGGCGATCGCGTCGCTGACTTCGTCCAGGGTGGCGTCGGGATCGCCGAGAGCATCCGAACCGGTGGTGTCCAGGACGAAGCCCTGGAGCAGGACCACGACGACCTGAGTGAAGAGCGCCACGGCCAGCGAGATGCCGAGGACCGTGCGCCAGTGGGCGCGCATGGTGGAGACCGCGCCGTCGAGGATCTCGCCGACGCCGAGCGGGCGAAGCGGGATCACACCCGGCTTGGCCGCGGGGGGAGGGCCTCCCCAGCCGTTGCCCCAGCCACCGCCGTAGCCGCCGCCGGGTCCTCCGTAGCCGCCCGGGCCGCCCCAGCCTCCGCCGGGAGCTCCGTAGCCGCCGGGGTGGTGGCCCGGGGGCGGAGGCGGGGCGCCCCAGCCGGAGTGGGGCGGCGGAGGAGGCGGGGCCTGACCGGTGCCGGTGCCTGTGGGGGCCGACCACTGGCCGGACGGCGGCTGCTCCTTGGACCACTTCGTGCCGGGACTCGTCGGTTCCGTGCCCGGCTGGTCCGCGGGCTGCGCGGACCCGTCGGGGCCGGGGCGACCGGCGGGACCGGACGCGCCGGGGTCCCGTCCGTCGGACGGGGTGGATCCGGGCGAGGCCCAGCCCGGAGTGTCGTTCATCGTCGCTCCTTCACAGTGCCCTTCCGCGGTCGCGGCGGCGGGTTGGCAGCCATCGTGCCATGGGGCCGACGGCTGCGGACCGGGAGAGGTGGGGCAGCGCACCTTCAATGGTCCGCCGGAATGGGGGCAGACTGACCGCATGGCTGATCAGTACGCGCGAAGCGGCGAGGACGGGCGGCCGGCCGGAATACCGGCCCTGCGCTGGGAGGAACCACCCGAAGGTCCCGTGCTGGTCCTGCTGGACCAGACCAGACTGCCGGCCGAGGAGGTCGAGCTGGTCTGCACCGACCCGGCCGCGCTGGTGGAGGCGATCCGCTCGCTCGCCGTGCGCGGGGCACCCCTGCTCGGCATCGCCGGGGCCTACGGCGTCGCGCTCGCCGCCGCGCGGGGCTTCGAGGTGGAGGAGGCCGCCGCCGCTCTGGCGGGTGCGCGTCCCACCGCGGTGAACCTGGCCGTCGGCGTGCGCCGGGCACAGGCCGCCCACCAGGAGGCGCTGGCCAGGACCGGTGACACCGGGCAGGCCGCCGGGGCCGCGCTGGCCGCGGCGCGTGCGCTGCACCAGGAGGATGCCGAGGCCAGCGCCCGCATGGCGGCGCACGGGCTGGCGCTGCTGGACGAGCTGCTGCCGGCCGGCGGGCACCGCGTCCTCACGCACTGCAACACGGGCTCGCTGGTGTCGGGCGGGGAGGGGACGGCGTTCGCGGTGGCGCTCGCCGCGCACCGGGCGGGGCGGCTGAGGCGGCTGTGGGTGGACGAGACGCGTCCCCTGCTCCAGGGCGCGCGCCTGACGGCCTATGAGGCGGCCCGCAGCAACATGCCGTACACGCTGCTCACCGACAACGCGGCCGGTTCGCTGTTCGCGGCCGGCGAGGTGGACGCGGTGCTGATCGGCGCCGACCGCATCGCGGCCGACGGCTCGGTGGCGAACAAGGTGGGGAGCTATCCGCTGGCGGTGCTGGCGCGGTACCACCACGTGCCGTTCATCGTGGTGGCACCGGTGACGACGGTGGACGCGAAGACGCCGGACGGTGCGTCCATCGAGATCGAACAGCGTCCCGGTCACGAGGTGACCGAGGTGACCGCTCCCCAGGTGCCGGTGGGGGGAGCGGGGGGCGGGATCCCGGTGGCGCCGCTGGGGACCCAGGCGTACAACCCGGCGTTCGACGTGACACCGCCCGAGCTGGTGACGGCGATCGTCACCGAGGAGGGCGTGATCTCCCCCGTGACGGGCGACGCCGTCGCCGGGCTGTGCGCCGCCCGGCCGGGGCGGACGCCGGAGGGCTGACGCCGAGGCACCGGCGCGGTCCCCGGGAGCTTCGGGGACCGCGCCGGCGGCGGCCGGGCGGTGTCTGCGTTCCGTAGCGTGCCGTCGACACGCTGTGAGAGGGGGCCGTCGCGGGGGCGGCGGCGGTGGGCCGGGGCAGACAGTGAGGGTGTCGTACGACTATCGTCACAGGCCAGTGACCTCGCTCACCAGCGCCTCTGTCGTCGTTACGAGAATGGGATGATGTCGTTTATGAAGGGACGAGTCCTTGTCGTCGACGACGACACCGCACTGGCCGAGATGCTCGGCATCGTGCTGCGTGGTGAGGGTTTCGAGCCGTCTTTCGTAGCCGACGGTGACAAGGCGCTGGCCGCCTTCCGTGAGACCAAGCCCGATCTGGTGCTGCTCGACCTGATGCTGCCCGGCCGGGACGGTATCGAGGTCTGCCGCCTGATCAGGGCGGAGTCCGGCGTGCCGATCGTGATGCTGACGGCCAAGAGCGACACCGTCGACGTCGTGGTGGGCCTGGAGTCGGGCGCCGACGACTACATCGTGAAGCCGTTCAAGCCGAAGGAGCTGGTGGCCCGGATCCGGGCGCGCCTGCGCAGGTCGGAGGAGCCGGCGCCGGAGCAGCTCGCCATAGGCGACCTGGTCATCGACGTGGCGGGGCACTCCGTGAAGCGGGACGGGCAGTCGATCGCGCTGACGCCGCTGGAGTTCGACCTGCTGGTCGCGCTGGCCCGCAAGCCGTGGCAGGTGTTCACGCGCGAGGTGCTCCTCGAGCAGGTCTGGGGCTACCGGCACGCGGCCGACACCCGGCTGGTCAACGTGCATGTGCAGCGGCTGCGTTCCAAGGTCGAGAAGGATCCGGAGAAGCCGGAGATCGTGGTGACCGTCCGTGGCGTCGGTTACAAGGCCGGACCGAGCTGACATGAGCAGGGACAGTGCCGCTTCGGCGCCCGGCCGGTCCGGGACTCGTGCCGGGCGGCCTGTCGGCCAGGACTCCGGGCGTTCCCGCTGGGCCCGGCTGCTGGAGGGCGGGCTGCTGCACGGCGGAGTGCAGGGCAGTCCGGTGCTCCGTCTGCTCATGCGCTGGGTGCGCAGGCCGCTGTTGCCCGTCATGCGGCTGTGGCGGCGCAACATCCAGCTCAAGGTCGTCGTCACCACGCTGCTGATGTCGCTCGGCGTGCTGCTGCTGCTGGGCTTCGTCGTCATCGGGCAGGTCCGCAACGGTCTGCTGGACGCCAAGGTGAAGGCGTCGCAGAGCCAGGCCGCCGGCGGGTTCGCGGTGGCCAAGCAGAAGGCCGAGGAGGCGGCGAGCGCGACCGGTGACGAAGGCACTCCCGTGGACGGCCGGTCGCCGCAGAACGTCATCCAGTGGATGAGCGACCTCGTGAAGTCGCTCTCCAGCGGAGGCCAGGGCGCCTTCGACGTGGTCACCCTCCCCATGGGCGGCGACGGCGGCAGCGGGCGCGGCCCGCGCGCCTCGGGCCTGGTCAGCTGGTCGGCCAGCGTGCCCGAGGACCTGCGGGAGCGGCTGGACAGCGACCCGTCGGCGGCGCAGAGCTACACGCGGATCGTCTACGACTCCGACCGGCCGTCCCAGCCGGGCCTGGTGATCGGCAAACAGGTCAACGACCCGAACGGCGATCCGTACCAGCTGTACTACCTCTTCCCGCTGACGCAGGAGGAGAAGTCGCTCAGCCTGGTCAAGGGGACGCTGGCGACGGCCGGGCTGTTCGTCGTCGTCCTCCTCGGGGTCATCGCCTGGCTGGTGGTGCGTCAGGTCGTCACCCCCGTACGGATGGCGGCGAGCATCGCCGAACGGCTGTCCGCCGGACGGCTGCAGGAACGGATGAAGGTCACCGGCGAGGACGACATCGCGCGGCTCGGCGAGGCCTTCAACAAGATGGCGCAGAACCTGCAGCTGAAGATCAGTCAGCTCGAGGAACTGTCGCGGATGCAGCGGCGGTTCGTCTCCGACGTGTCGCACGAGCTGCGCACGCCGCTGACGACCGTGCGGATGGCGGCCGACGTGATCCACGACGCGCGCGTGGACTTCGATCCGGTGACCGCGCGGTCGGCGGAACTGCTCGCGGACCAGCTGGACCGATTCGAGACGCTGCTCGCGGATCTGCTGGAGATCAGCCGCTTCGACGCGGGCGCGGCGGCGCTGGAGGCGGAGCCGGTGGACCTCAGGGAGGTCGTGCGGCGCGTGGTCAGCGGTGCCGAGCCGCTGGCCGAGCGCAAGGGCACGCGGATACGCGTCACCGGTGACCAGCAGCCCATCGTCGCCGAGGCGGACGCCCGGCGGGTGGAGCGCGTCCTGCGCAACCTCGTGGTCAACGCCGTCGAGCACGGCGAGGGCAACGACGTCGTCGTCAAGCTCGCCGCGGCCGGCGGCGCGGTCGCCGTCGCCGTGCGGGACTACGGCGTCGGGCTCAAGCCCGGTGAGGCGGCCCGCGTCTTCAGCCGGTTCTGGCGGGCCGACCCGGCGCGCGCGCGTACCACCGGCGGCACGGGGCTCGGGCTGTCCATCGCCCTGGAGGACGCGCGGCTGCACGGCGGCTGGCTGCAGGCCTGGGGCGAACCGGGTGGCGGCTCGCAGTTCCGGCTGACGCTGCCCAGAACCGCGGACGAGCCGCTGCGGGGATCGCCGATACCGCTGGAGCCGGCCGACTCGCGGCGCAACCGCGGGCTGAACGACGCGGGTGACTCCGGCCGGCCGCAGGGCGCGGACCGGGCGGCCACCGTCCCGGCGCAGGCGGCGCCCGGCCAGGTACCGCCGGTGCCCGCGCGGGGCCCGATACCGCCGCGGCCGGCCGCGACCGCCACCGCCGACCCGACGGCGCTGCCCGGCAACGGCGCGCGCGTGGTGCCGCGGACCGTCTCGGGCGCCCGGAAGCAGGACGGCACACCCGCGTCGGGGGCGGCGGACCGAGCGGACACCGGTCCGCAGGGGACGAGCAGTCAAGGGGAGGCTTTTCGTGGGCGCTGACCGCGAGGGGAGCGGCCGGCGGACGCCGATGCGCGCGGTGACGTACGCGGTCTGCGGCGTCGTCCTGCTGGCGGGGTGCGCGTCCATGCCCGACAGGGGAGACCTGCGGGGCGTGGACTCGACCCCCCGGCAGGACCCGCAGGTACGGGTGTTCGCCATGCCGCCGGCGGAGGACGCCTCGCCGACCGAGATCGTGCAGGGTTTCCTCGAGGCGCTGACCAGCAACGACCCGAACTTCGAGACGGCGCGCAAGTACCTGACGGGCGAGGCGGAGAAGACCTGGCGGCCGGAGCGGTTCACGACGGTGCTCGCGGGCGGTGCGGGAACCGAGTCCGATCCCACGGTGAGCAGCGAGGACGTCGACGACTACGAGGTCACGCTGACGGGCACCAGGGTCGCCACCGTGGACGCCCAGCAGTCGTACGCGCCCGCGGACGGCGAGTACCGCGGGCCGGTGCACCTCACCAGGGACCCCAAGAGCCGCCAGTGGCGCATCGACGCCCTTCCGCAGGGCGTCGTCATGGGCAAGTCGGACTTCCAGCGCACCTACATGTCCGTCAACAAGTACTACTTCGCCGCGAACACCGTCCGCAAGGCCGGTACCGGCGAGAGCACGCAGCCGGTGGCGGTCGCCGATCCCGTCTACGTGCGCCGGCTCGTGGACCCGCTGACCCAGGCGGTGCGGTCGCTGATCAGCGGGCCGACGAGCCGGCTGGGTCCCGCGGTCCGGTCGGCTTTCCCGGCCGGGACGGCGCTGGCGATGAACGACGATCCCCTGACGCCCGACGACCGCAACAGGCTGGAGGTCCCGCTCAACGCCAAGGCCGCCGGCGTCGGCACGGACACGTGCGACGAGATGGCGGCCCAGCTTCTGTTCACCCTCCAGAACCTCACCCCGGCGGTGGACGAGGTCGAACTGACCTCGGGGGACAAGCGACTGTGCCTGCTCGGTGAGGACCGGGCCGGGACGGTCGCGACGCGTGGTTCGGCCCAGCAGCCCGACTACCTGTACTTCGTGGACGCCGAGCACCGCCTGGTACGGATCGCCGCGGGCAGCGGCGGGACGCACCCCGAACCGGTGCCCGGGCCGCTGGGCGAGGGCACGACGCCCCTGCGGTCGGTGGCGGTGTCGCGGGACGAGCACAGCGCCGCCGGTATCGGCTTCGACCACAAGACGCTGTACGTCGGCGCGCTGGTGACGGGTGGTTCGCTCGGCGAGCCGCTGCTGGTGAGCGGGGGGAAGACGGAGGCGGACCGGTTGTCCACGCCCAGCTGGGACGCACAGGGCGACCTGTGGATCGCCGACCGTGATCCGCGAAACGCTCGGCTGCTGCTGCTGGAGGACGGTGCGGGCGAGCCGGTGCAGGTGCGGGTCCCCGGCCTGGACGGGCGTGTGCAGGCAGTGCGGGTGGCGGCCGACGGAGTGCGGATCGCGCTCGTCGTGGAGGAGAAGGGCAAGCGGTCGCTGCTCATCGGGCGGATCGAACGCGAGGGGCGGGCCGGCGGGCGGCCCACGGTCACCGTCGTCGAACTGCGCTCCGCCGCCCCCGAGCTGGAGGAGGTCACGGCCATGTCCTGGGCCGGCGACAGCCGGCTCGTGGTGGTCGGGCGCGAGCGCGGGGGCGTGCAGCAGATCGGGTACGTCCAGGTGGACGGCTCCGCGCCGGAGGCCTCGGTGCCGGCCGCGCTGACCGGGGTGAAGGAGATCGCCGCGACCGAGGACGAGCGGCTGCCGCTGGTGGCGTACTCGGAGGACTTGATCGTCCGGCTTCCGTCCGGCATGCAGTGGCAGAAGGTCACGGAGGGGACGGCGCCGGTCTACCCGGGGTGAGGCGACGGGCCGCCGCCGGCACGCGCGTTCACTCGTGCGGGTGGTTGCGGGGCGGTGCGGACGCGGGGGTCGTCCCCAGCCGGTGCCGGGAGTTTTCCACAGGTCTGGCCGGGGCGTGCGGTCGTCGGCACAGTGGGGCCGTGCGCGCATGGTGGCGGGATCTGGGCGACCTGGTGCTGCCGGCCGAGTGCGGAGGCTGCGGCAGGGCCCGCACGGTGTTGTGCCCACGGTGCCGTACGGCCCTGCGCGGCACCGGACCGTGCCGGGTGCGGCCGGATCCGGAACCGCCCGGACTGCCCGCGGTGTACGCGGCGGCCCGGTACGCGGACGAGGCGCGGGCCGCGTTGCTGGCCCACAAGGAACGCGGTGTGCTGGCCCTCGCCGGCCCGCTCGGGACGGCCCTGGCGGGGGCGGTACGGGCAGGGCTGCGGGAGGCGTGGGCGGACGGCGGCGCCGCGCGGCCCGCGGGGGCGCGGGGGCCGGTGCTGCTCGTGCCGGTGCCGTCCGCGCGCCGGGCGGTGCGGGCGCGCGGCCACGACCCGGCACGGCGGATCGCCCTCGCGGCGGCGGGGGAGCTGCGGCGCACCGGGACGTCCGCCCGTGTGTGCGCCGTGCTGCGGCAGCGGCATGCGGTGGCGGACCAGTCGGGGCTGGGGGCACGGGAGCGGCGGGACAACCTCGCCGGTGCGCTGAGGGTGGCTCCCGGCGGAGCCCGGCTGCTGGGCGGCCGTGAACCGGTCGTTCTCGTCGACGACCTGATGACCACGGGGGCGTCCCTCGCGGAGGCGGCGCGTGCCGTACGGGCCGCGGGCGCGGCCCCGGGTGAGCACGGGACGGGGGCGGATCCGTGCAGGACGGCGAGATCGGCTGTGTATCCCCCGGCGGCATGGGAAGGCAGAGAGGAACGGAAGACCGGGTCCCCCGAAGCGGACCCGTACGGAGGCGATGACGTGAACCGCGAAGTGATCTGCGAAGTGTTCTGCGCGGCCGTGATCGCGGCATCGCCGGATGCTTTCGAAATAAACCGGAACTGACCGACTACTTGCTTCGTTGCAGGTAATGAGAGGGCCAATTCACCGGAACGGAGGTACGTCGCGTTAGAGGGTGACGTCATCCGTCCGGGCGAGATATGTTCGGTGGTGAGGCAAAGCCGCAGGCCACGCCTCACAGAACCGAATGCCGTACCGCGGGTCCGGGCGTCATCACCCGTACCGGTGGAATGGAGTTCTCGCTCGCGGGGGAGGAGGTGGAAGTCACCGAGTCCGAGGTTCCGGGACAACCGGAATCTGGTGCGAAAAGGGAGATGCTCCGCCACCGAAGCGGAGCGATCCGGGAACGGAGTTCTGCGTGGACATCGTCGTCAAGGGCCGCAAGACCGAGGTGCCCGAGCGGTTCCGGAAGCACGTGGCCGAGAAGCTGAAGCTGGAGAAGATCCAGAAGCTCGACGGCAAGGTGATCAGCCTCGACGTCGAGGTGTCCAAGGAGCCCAACCCCCGACAGGCCGACCGGTGCGACCGGGTGGAGATCACGCTCCGCTCCCGTGGGCCGGTGATCCGGGCGGAGGCAGCGGCGAGCGACCCGTACGCGGCGCTCGACCTGGCGGCGGAGAAGCTCGGTGCCCGGCTGCGCAAGCAGCACGACAAGCGTTTCTCGCGGCGCGGAGCGCGCCGTATCCCGGCAGCCGAGGTCGCCGACCACGTCCCCGACGCCGCGACACTCAACGGGAACGGGGAGGTCGTCCCGGAGGAGCAGCAGGACGGCGTACCCACCAAGAAGATCGGCACGCTCGAGGTGCAGGGCGACGGTCCCCTCGTCGTCCGCGAGAAGACCCACGTGGCCGCTCCGATGAGCCTCGACCAGGCGCTCTACGAGATGGAGCTGGTCGGACACGACTTCTACCTGTTCGTCGACTCCGAGACCAAGGAACCCAGCGTCGTCTACCGGCGGCACGCCTACGACTACGGCGTGATCCACCTGAGGACGGACACGATGGTCACCCAGGCACAGGCCCCCGAGGCGGGCGATGCGCTCGGCGGCTGACGACGCCGGGTGACAGACGGCCGGACCGGTGCCCCTGGAGCGCGTGTGCGCCCCCAGGGGCACCGGTGTGCGACGGTGCGCGTGGTCCGTGACCCACGCGCCGGCCGCACTGTCGCCCCGGCGTCGGCATGGCATGGAATCATGGCGGCAACCACCCAACCGGTGGGTCGTTGCCTTGGGTTGGCGATGGCTCAGGACCACAGGCCAGGGCCTTCAGGGGGAGGAACGATGGCGGACAGTTTCGGACCGATGCGGGACGAGGGCGCCGGCGACGGCGTCGTCGGCATGGGCCCGGACGCGGGGGCGTCGCGCGAGGAGCCGATCAGGGTCCTGGTCGTCGACGACCACGCCCTGTTCCGCCGCGGCCTGGAGATCGTGCTCGCGGCCGAGGAGGACATCCAGGTCGTCGGGGAGGCAGGTGACGGCGCGGAGGCCGTGGAGAAGGCCGCCGACCTGCTGCCGGACATCGTCCTGATGGATGTGCGGATGCCCAGGCGCGGCGGGATCGAGGCCTGCACCTCCATCAAGGAGGTGGCCCCCAGCGCCAAGATCATCATGCTGACGATCAGCGACGAGGAGGCCGACCTCTACGACGCGATCAAGGCGGGCGCGACCGGCTACCTCCTCAAGGAGATCTCGACGGACGAGGTGGCGACCGCCATCCGCGCGGTGGCCGACGGGCAGTCGCAGATCAGTCCCTCCATGGCGTCGAAACTCCTCACCGAGTTCAAGTCGATGATCCAGCGGACCGACGACCGCCGGCTGGTGCCCGCACCGCGCCTCACGGACCGCGAGCTGGAGGTGCTCAAGCTCGTCGCCACGGGAATGAACAACCGCGACATCGCCAAGGAACTGTTCATCTCCGAGAACACCGTGAAGAACCACGTGCGCAACATCCTGGAGAAGCTCCAGCTGCATTCCCGTATGGAGGCCGTGGTGTACGCGATGCGGGAGAAGATCCTCGAGATCCGCTGACCCCGGCGCCGCGGCACGCCGGTGCGACGACACGACGGCCCGGCGACGCGGATCAGGCGAGCAGGAGGGCCAGCTCCCTCGCGAGAGCCTCCCGCAGCTCCGGCGGGTCCATCCGCTCCACGCGTACGTCCGTGCAGTCCACCCAGCCCGCCGCCTCCACCAGCGCCCGGGCCACCGCCGGGACCGCCTTGGGGCCGTCCAGGGCGACCTGCCTGGCGACCAGCGTGCGGCCCTCGCGCGCCGGGTCGACGCGGCCGACCAGCCGGCCGCCGGCCAGCACGGGCATGGTGAAGTAGCCGTACACCCGCTTCTGTTTGGGCACGTAGGCCTCCAGGCGGTGGGTGAAGCCGAAGATCCGTTCCGTGCGCGCCCGTTCCCAGATCAGGGAGTCGAAGGGGGACAGCAGCGTCGTGCGGTGGCGGCCGCGCGGGGGCGTCTCCAGGGCCGCAGGATCCGCCCAGGCCGGCCTGGACCAGCCCTCCACCGTCACCGGGACCAGACCCGAGTCGGCGATCACGGCGTCGACCTGTTCGCCCCTGAGGCGGTGGTAGTCCGCGATGTCCGCGCGGGTGCCGACGCCCAGGGCCCGGCCGGCCAGGCCGACCAGGCGGCGCAGGCACTCCGTGTCGCCGAGGTCGTCGTGCAGCAGCTCGGCCGGGACCGCGCGCTCGGCCAGGTCGTACACCCGCTTCCAGCCGCGGCGTTCGACGCACACCACCTCGCCGTACATGAGCGCGCGCTCGACGGCGACCTTCGTGCCCGACCAGTCCCACCAGTCGCTGGTCCGCTTCGCGCCGCCCAGCTCGGTCGCGGTGAGGGGGCCCTCGGTGCGGAGCTGCTTGATCACCTGGTCGTAGACGCCGTCGGGGAGGTCGTGGTGCCAGTGCGGTCGGCCGCGGTAGGCACGGCGACGGAAGGCGAAGTGGGGCCATTCCTCGACGGGCAGGATGCAGGCCGCGTGGGACCAGTACTCGAAGGCGTGCGGCCGCGCCGGAGGCGTGCCGGTGGAGGCGGGAGCCCAGTAGGCGTCCTCGACGGCCCTGCGGCCCACCGCGCCCAGGCGGGCGTACGGGACGAGCTCGTGGGAGCGGGCGAGGACGGAGATCGTGTCGAGCTGCACCGCGCCCAGGTGACGCAGCACGCCGCGGACGCCGGCGCGGCGGTCGGGGGCGCCGAGGAAGCCCTGGGCGCGGAGGACGAGACGGCGGGCCTCGTCCGCGGAGAGTTCCGTGACGGGGGGCGGGAGAGTCGTCATGCGTCCGCACGATAGGGGGCGGGACTGACAGTGCGGCGTGCGCTGCGCGGAGGGGCGGGCCCGTGACGCGGCCGGTTCCTTCCACGGTGTGTGGAGGGCCGGTCACGTTCCGTGCGTCCGGTGGTGCGGGGCGGCACCATCGGCGGGCCTCGGACGTTGAACCCGGTGACGGCGGCTAGCAGCGGCATGGAGAAGCGCGCGGTACCCGTTCCGGCAGGCTCCCGGCGGGACGGGGTCCTCGCATACGATGGCCGTTGCTCTGTCAGTCACATCGGAAACCGACCGTGCCAGGCCCGACCGGCAAGGAGACCAACCCCCGTGTCCGTCCTCTCGAAGATCATGCGTGCAGGCGAAGGCAAGATCCTGCGCAAGCTGCACCGCATCGCGGACCAGGTCAACTCCATCGAAGAGGACTTCGTCGACCTCTCCGACGCCGAGCTGCGGGCCCTCACCGATGAGTACAAGCAGCGTTACGCCGACGGCGAGAGCCTGGACGACCTGCTGCCGGAGGCCTTCGCCACCGTCCGCGAGGCCGCCAAGCGCGTCCTCGGCCAGCGCCACTACGACGTGCAGATCATGGGCGGCGCCGCCCTCCACCTGGGATACGTGGCGGAGATGAAGACCGGTGAGGGCAAGACCCTCGTCGGCACGCTGCCCGCCTATCTGAACGCCCTGTCCGGCGAAGGCGTCCACATCGTCACGGTCAACGACTACCTGGCCGAGCGCGACTCCGAGATGATGGGCCGCGTCCACAAGTTCCTCGGACTGAGCGTCGGCTGCATCCTCGCGAACCAGACGCCGGCCCAGCGCCGCGAGATGTACGCCTGCGACATCACCTACGGCACGAACAACGAGTTCGGCTTCGACTACCTGCGCGACAACATGGCGTGGTCCAAGGACGAACTCGTCCAGCGCGGCCACAACTTCGCCATCGTCGACGAGGTCGACTCCATCCTCGTCGACGAGGCCCGTACGCCGCTGATCATCTCCGGCCCGGCCGACCAGGCCACCAAGTGGTACGGCGACTTCGCCAAGCTGGTCACGCGCCTGAAGAGGGGCGAGCCGGGCAACCCGCTCAAGGGCATCGAGGAGACCGGCGACTACGAGGTCGACGAGAAGAAGCGCACGGTCGCCATCCACGAGTCGGGTGTCGCCAAGGTCGAGGACTGGCTGGGCATCGACAACCTCTACGAGTCGGTGAACACCCCGCTCGTGGGTTACCTGAACAACGCCATCAAGGCCAAGGAACTCTTCAAGAAGGACAAGGACTACGTCGTCCTCGACGGCGAGGTCATGATCGTCGACGAGCACACCGGACGTATCCTCGCCGGCCGCCGCTACAACGAGGGCATGCACCAGGCGATCGAGGCGAAGGAAGGGGTGGAGATCAAGGACGAGAACCAGACGCTCGCCACGATCACCCTCCAGAACTTCTTCCGTCTCTACAAGCGCCACGACCACGACGGCAAGGAAATGCCCGGCCTGTCCGGCATGACCGGTACGGCGATGACCGAGGCCGCCGAGTTCCACCAGATCTACAAGCTCGGCGTGGTGCCCATCCCGACCAACCGGCCGATGATCCGCAAGGACCAGTCCGACCTGATCTACCGCACCGAGGTCGCCAAGTTCGAGGCGGTCGTCGACGACATCGCCGAGAAGCACGAGAAGGGCCAGCCGATCCTCGTCGGCACCACCTCGGTCGAGAAGTCCGAGTACCTCTCGCAGCAGCTCAGCAAGCGAGGCATCCAGCACGAGGTGCTGAACGCCAAGCACCACGAGCGGGAGGCGTCGATCGTCGCGCAGGCGGGCCGCAAGGGCGCCGTGACGGTCGCCACGAACATGGCCGGCCGCGGTACGGACATCAAGCTCGGCGGCAACCCCGAGGACCTCGCCGAGGCGGAGCTGCGCCAGCGGGGCCTCGACCCCGAGGAGCACATCGAGGAGTGGGCCGCGGCCCTGCCCGCCGCCCTGGAGCGCGCCGAGGCGGCCGTCAAGGCCGAGAAGGAGGAGGTCGAGAAGCTCGGCGGCCTCTACGTCCTCGGCACCGAGCGGCACGAGTCCCGCCGCATCGACAACCAGCTCCGCGGTCGTTCCGGCCGTCAGGGCGACCCCGGCGAGTCCCGCTTCTACCTCTCCCTCGGCGACGACCTGATGCGGCTGTTCAAGGCCCAGATGGTCGAGCGCGTGATGTCGATGGCGAACGTGCCGGACGACGTGCCGATCGAGAACAAGATGGTCACGCGCGCCATCGCCTCCGCCCAGTCCCAGGTCGAGACCCAGAACTTCGAGACCCGCAAGAACGTCCTGAAGTACGACGAGGTGCTCAACCGGCAGCGCGAGGTCATCTACGGCGAGCGGCGCCGCGTCCTGGAGGGCGAGGACCTGCAGGAGCAGATCCACCACTTCATGAACGACACGATCGACGCCTACGTCCAGGCGGAGACCGCCGAGGGCTTCCCCGAGGACTGGGACCTCGACCGGCTGTGGGGCGCCTTCAAGCAGCTCTACCCGGTGAAGATCACCGTCGAGGAACTGGAGGAGGCGGCCGGCGACCGGGCCGGCCTGACCGCCGAGTTCATCGCCGAGTCCATCAAGGACGACATCCGGGAGCAGTACGAGGCGCGGGAGGCGCAGCTCGGCTCCGAGATCATGCGTGAGCTGGAGCGCCGGGTCGTGCTCTCGGTCCTGGACCGCAAGTGGCGCGAGCACCTCTACGAGATGGACTACCTCCAGGAGGGCATCGGCCTGCGCGCCATGGCGCAGAAGGACCCGCTGGTCGAGTACCAGCGCGAGGGCTTCGACATGTTCCAGGCCATGATGGACGGCATCAAGGAGGAGTCCGTCGGCTACCTGTTCAACCTGGAGGTCCAGGTCGAGCAGCAGGTCGAGGAGGTGCCCGTCGAGGCCACCGCCCCCTCCCTGGAGAAGGGCCCGCAGGACGCCGTTCCGGCGCAGGCGGGCACGCGCCCCGAGATCCGCGCCAAGGGACTCGACGCACCGCAGCGCCGGGAACTGCACTTCTCCGCCCCGACGGTGGACGGCGAAGGCGGCGTCATCGAGGGCGAGTTCACCACCGACGAGGAGCCCGTGCGGTCCGGGGCCGACGGTCTGACGCGCGCGGAGCGCCGCAAGCAGGCCAAGGGCGGGCGTCGCCGCAAGAAGTGACGCGGCGGTGCCGCGAGGCACCGTGCCGCGGGGAGGGCCGGGCCACCTGGGACGGGTGGCCCGGCCCTCCGGCGTTCCCGGTCCCGCTGAGGGACGTGCCGGCCGCTGCGGGCGTGCCGTCGGCGGGGTGGGCGGCACGCCCGGGGTGCGGAGCGCGCGGTGCGGCGAAGTGCGCGCGGGCGTGGGACGGGTGGTGCGGGGGAACGCGCGGCCGTCAGTCGTCGTCCGTCCGGGGTGCCCGCCGGCCGCCCAGCTCCACCGCGGTGCAGCGCCAGCGCAGGTCCTGGCCCTGCTCCAGGCGGAAGGCCATGGCGCGGAGCTGGTCACCGGCCCCGATGCGGGCGAAGACCTCCAGGGCGCCCGGACGGGGCTCGAAGTAGCCGATGTCGCGTACGACGGGGAGGGGGCCGCGGGTGCGCAGGGGGCCGCGCTCCGCGAGCCGGGCCAGTTCGTCGTAGGCGCGTCCGACGGTGTGCCGGAGCATCGAGTGCACGGGCCGCCGGCCGGTGAGCACGTCGAGGAGGAGCTCCGCGAAGTGGTCCGTCGGCCGGAGCTGCGGAACGGGACGGCGTGGCGCCTGGGCGGGAACGACCGGGGCCGCGGCGGACGCCGGGGCGGGCGGGGGCGGCGGGGAGGCGGCGATCCGGCGGGCGGCGGACGCGGTCCGGTCCGGAACGGGGGTGACGCCCGCCGGCCGTGCGCTCGTCCGGGACCTGCCGCCCGGGCCGGTGGCCGCCGGCCGGGTGTCGGCCGGCCTCGTCCGGGTGCGCGGGGAGCGGCCCGGGGAGCCCGGCGGCCGTCCGCCCGGCGCCGCGGCCCGCACCCCGCTGTCACCGGGCCTGCGGGGCGGCACGCCGCCCGGCGTGCGGGGCGAGGCGTCACGGGAGGCGTGGGAGTCGCGGGAGGCGGGGAACGGCCGGCCGGCGTCCGCGCGGGCACGGGGGTCTGCCGGGAAGGCACCCCCGGCGTCCCCGGCACCGCGGACGGGCGCGGCGCCAAAGGCGTGGGGCGGGACGGCGGCGACGCCGGACGAGGGCCCCTGGGCGAGGGGGCGGGGACGGGTCCGGGTCATGACCTTGCGCAAGGGCGGCACGGTCGGCGTGGGCTGCATGGAACTCCCCGTTCGGTGGCCCGGCGGGCGATACCGGGCGGTAACTTCTGGTCGAGGACCTTGTACGGGGTGAGGGGCGGTGTCGGCAAGGACACCTGCGGCCGGTCGGGGCGGCCGGAAAGTTCACCTATCCGAGTGGTCGGAGTGCCGGGAACGGCCGGGACGACGGGGGCACACCGGGTGACTTCCGGGGACGGGAGTGGACGATTCCGGGGTCCCGGGCGGGCGCCCGAAAGGGGACGCCACACGTATCCTGAAGGCCCAACGGCGGACTTCCGTCCGGTGCCGCGGTACATGTCCCGCATCCGCCTCCTGCTCCTCGGCGCCCGGACCGGGCCGGACCGGCCAGGACCGGGCCCGATGCGGAAGTCCGGGCACCCGGCACCGACCACGAAAGCGGCCTGTCATGCGCGTCTACGTCCCTCTGACCCTCTCCGGCCTCGCCGAGGCGCACAGGACGGGGGAGCTGGGCACCGGGCCGCTTCTCGCGTACGCCGTCACGCCGGCGCTGCGCGAGTGGTACCGGTCGGAGGACGTCGAGGAGCTGGAGTACGCCGCTCTGGGCCGGGCCGCGCTGGCCTCGCTGCGGCTGCTGGCGGCGGACGCCGCAGCCGCGCGGCGCCGGGTCGTGGTCGCCGTCGACGTACCCGACGGCGCGGTCTCGCCCGGCCCCGACGCGGCGGCACCGGGCGAGGTCCGGCTGGGGGGCGCCGTACCGCTGGCCGAGGCGGCCTCGGTGCACGTCGACTCCGCCGACGCCGAAGCGGACGTGACCGCCGCGGCCGAGGCCCTCGCGGCGGCCGACGGCGGGGACGAGGCCGCCCGGTCCGTCGTGGACGGGACCGAGGACCACGAGCTGCTCTGGTACGCGACGCAGGAGATCCCGGGGCTGGTCGGGACCGGCGGCTGACCCCGCGGGCCTCCGGCCTCCCCGGAGGGCTCGCCCCGTCCGCTCCGTCTTGGCTGTCAGTGGCACCGGGTACGTTTTCGGGCATGGGGATGCAGACAGGCGCGCACATCGTCTGGGACTGGAACGGCACGCTTTTCCAGGACAACGAGGCGATCATCGAGGCGACGAACGCGGCCTTCGCCGAGCTGGGGCTGGCGCCGATCACGCTCGAGCAGTACCGGTCGCTGTACTGCGTACCGGTGCCGAAGTTCTACGAGCGGCTGATGGGACGGCTGCCCACGGACGCCGAGTGGGAGCTCATGGACGGTGTCTTCCACCGGCACTACACCGCGCACCGGGTGCGGTGCGGGCTCACCGAGGGCGCGGCGGAGCTGCTCGCCGGATGGCGGTCCGCGGGACACAGCCAGTCGATCCTCAGCATGTACGGCCACGAGGAGCTGGTCCCGCTGGTGAAGGGGCTCGGGATCGAGACGCACTTCCTACGCGTCGAGGGGCGGACCGGGCCCTCCGGGGGCAGCAAGGCGGAGCACATGGTGCGGCATCTCGCGGCACTGGAGCCGGTGGTGGAGCCCGCGCGGACCGTGGTGATCGGGGACGCGGCGGACGACGCGGTGGCCGCGCGGCACGCGGGGGCGCGGGCCGTGCTGTACACCGGGGGGTCGCACAGCCGGGGGAGTCTCGAGGGGGCCGGGGTGCCGGTGGTGGACACGTTGGGGGAGGCGGTGGCGGTGGCGGAGCGGCTGGTGGCGGCGGCGTGAGCGGGTGCCGGTGCCGGTGCGGATGACGGCGCCGGTGTGAGGGTGCCGTGGGGTGAGCGGGCCGGGGGTGGGTGCGACTGCCCGCAGCCAAAGCGGCAAGTGACCGCCCGCAGCCAAGGCGGCAAGCGGTCGTCCGCAGTGGGGAGTGGTTACGGCGGAGTAGCTGTGCAGTCTGTCCAAGGATGGGGGCTGTTTTGTACAGATGCGGCTCGTGACGGGGGCCCCGCGGAGGGCGATAGCCTTGTGGCGTGATCAGCGCGATAACTCGCGGGGGCATCGGCGCCCCTGCCTCGCGCCCGGTGTGCACGGAACACAGCCGTGACCGGGCGGCGATCGCTGATCCTCGCGGGCGGGTCGGGGCGTCGAAGTCCCCCGGTACGGCGCCGCGCGCTCCCCGGACGGTGACCGTGAGAGCGGCATCGCACCCGGCGGACGCGTCGACATCGGCCGATATGCCCCCGCTCCTCTCGTCCTGCGGCATAGCGTCGGCAGGGACCGGACACCCCGCGTCCCGACGCCAGGCCGGGAGGCGGGAGACCGTATTTCCTTCTACGTCACGCAACGGCGCGCGACAGGAGCCAGAGGACAATGCAGACCAAGCTGGACGAAGCCAAGGCCGAGCTGCTCGAGAGGGCCGCGCGGGTAGCTGAGAACAGCCCGGTCGGTGGGCACCTACCGACCGGGACGACGGACGAGGGCACCCCGGGGACCCCGGACCACGCGTCCGTCTTCGCGTTCCTCCGGCGTTACTACCGGCACACCGCCCCGGAGGACCTGACCGACCGCGAACCGGTCGACGTCTTCGGAGCCGCCGTCTCGCACTACCGGCTGGCCGAGAACCGTCCGCAGGGCACGGCCAACGTGCGGGTCCACACCCCGACGGTGGAGGAGAACGGCTGGACGTGCAGCCACTCCGTCGTCGAGGTGGTCACCGACGACATGCCCTTCCTCGTCGACTCCGTGACCAACGAGCTGACCCGCCAGGGCCGCGGCATCCACGTCGTCGTCCACCCGCAGTTCGTGGTGCGCCGCGACGTCACCGGCAAGCTCGTCGAGGTGCTCACCGGTCCGCCCACCGACGACCTCCCGCACGACGCGCACGTCGAGTCATGGATCCACGTCGAGATCGACCGCGAGACCGACCGCGGCGACCTGAAGCAGATCACCGCCGATCTGCTGCGCGTCCTGAACGACGTCCGCGAGGCCGTCGAGGACTGGGGCAAGATGCGCGACGCGGCCGTCCGCATCGCGGAAGGGCTGCCGGACGAGTCCCTCCCCGGCGACCTCCCCCCGCGGGAGCTGGAGGAGGCCCGCGAGCTGCTGCGCTGGCTTGCCGACGACCACTTCACCTTCCTCGGCTACCGCGAGTACCAGCTGCGCGACGACGACTCCCTCGCCGCCGTCGCCGGCACCGGCCTCGGCATCCTGCGCTCCGACCCGCACCACGCGACCGACGAGAGCCACCCGGTCAGCCCGTCCTTCGAGCGGCTGCCCGCCGACGCCCGCGCCAAGGCCCGCGAGCACCGGCTGCTGGTGCTGACCAAGGCCAACAGCCGCTCCACCGTGCACCGGCCGTCCTACCTGGACTACATCGGCGTCAAGAAGTTCGACGAGCAGGGCAACGTCGTCGGTGAGCGGCGCTTCCTCGGGCTGTTCTCCTCCGCCGCCTACACCGAGTCCGTCCGCCGGGTCCCGGTCGCCCGGCGCAAGGTGGAGGAGGTGCTGGAGCGGGCGGGCTTCTCGCCCAACAGCCACGACGGACGGGACCTGCTCCAGATCCTGGAGACGTACCCGCGCGACGAGATGTTCCAGATGCCGGTCGAGGAGCTGGAGCCGATCGTCACCTCCGTCCTCTACCTCCAGGAGCGCCGCCGCCTGCGGCTCTACCTGCGCCAGGACGAGTACGGGCGCTACTACTCGGCCCTCGTCTACCTTCCGCGCGACCGCTACACCACCGGTGTCCGGCTGCGGATCATCGACATCCTCAAGGAGGAGCTCGGCGGCACCAGCGTCGACTTCACGGCCTGGAACACCGAGTCGATCCTGTCCCGGCTGCACTTCGTGGTCCGCGTGCCGCAGGGCACCGAGCTGCCGCAGCTGTCCGACGCCGACAAGGAGCGCATCGAGGCCCGCCTCGTGGAGGCCGCCCGCTCCTGGGCCGACGGATTCGCCGAGGCGCTGACCGCCGAGTTCGGCGAGGAGCGCTCCGCGGAGCTGATGCGCCGCTACGGCGCGGCCTTCCCCGAGGGCTACAAGGCCGACCACGGTCCGCGTTCCGCGGTCGCCGACCTCGGGCACCTGGAGCGGCTCGACGAGGAGAGCCAGTTCGCGCTGAGCCTGTACGAGCCGGTGGGCGCCGCGCCCGAGGAGCGCCGCTTCAAGATCTACCAGAAGGGCGGCTCGGTCTCCCTCTCGCAGGTGCTGCCGGTGCTCAGCCGGCTCGGTGTCGAGGTCACCGACGAGCGCCCGTACGAGCTGCGCTGCGCGGACCGCACGACGGCCTGGATCTACGACTTCGGCCTGCGCATGCCCAAGGCGGTGGCCGGAGGCGCCGACTACCTCGGCGACGACGCCCGCGAGCGGTTCCAGGACGCCTTCGCCGCCACCTGGACCGGCAAGGCGGAGAACGACGGCTTCAACGCCCTGGTGCTCAGCGCCGGGCTGACCTGGCGGCAGGCCATGGTGCTGCGCGCGTACGCGAAGTACCTGCGGCAGGCGGGCTCCACCTTCAGCCAGGACTACATGGAGGACACCCTCCGCAACAACGTCCACACCACCCGCCTCCTCGTCTCCCTGTTCGAGGCGCGGATGTCGCCGGAGCGGCAGCGCGCCGGACGCGAGATCGTGGACGCCCTGCTCGAAGAGGTCGACGCGGCCCTCGAACAGGTGGCGTCGCTCGACGAGGACCGGATCCTGCGCTCCTTCCTCACCGTCATCAAGGCGACGCTGCGGACCAACTTCTTCCAGCGGACGGGCGGCGGGGAGCCGCACGACTACGTCTCCATGAAGTTCGACCCGCAGGCCATCCCCGACCTGCCCGCGCCGCGCCCGGCGTTCGAGATCTGGGTGTACTCGCCGCGCGTCGAGGGCGTGCACCTGCGCTTCGGCAAGGTCGCGCGCGGCGGCCTGCGCTGGTCCGACCGCCGGGAGGACTTCCGCACCGAGATCCTCGGCCTGGTCAAGGCGCAGATGGTGAAGAACACCGTCATCGTGCCGGTCGGCGCCAAGGGCGGCTTCGTCGCCAAGCAGCTGCCCGACCCGAACGTGGACCGTGACGCCTGGCTGGCCGAGGGCGTCGCCAGCTACCGGACGTTCATCTCGGCCCTGCTCGACATCACCGACAACATGGTCGCCGGCGAGGTCGTGCACCCGGCGGACGTCGTCCGGCACGACGAGGACGACACCTACCTCGTCGTCGCCGCCGACAAGGGCACCGCGAAGTTCTCCGACATCGCCAACGAGGTCGCCGAGTCGTACAACTTCTGGCTCGGTGACGCCTTCGCCTCCGGCGGCTCGGCCGGCTACGACCACAAGGGCATGGGCATCACCGCCCGCGGCGCCTGGGAGTCCGTCAAGCGGCACTTCCGGGAGCTGGGCGTGGACACCCAGAGCCAGGACTTCACGGTCGTCGGCATCGGCGACATGTCCGGTGACGTGTTCGGCAACGGCATGCTGCTGTCCGAGCACATCCGCCTGGTCGCCGCCTTCGACCACCGGCACATCTTCATCGACCCGACGCCGGACGCGGCCGTCTCCTACGCCGAGCGCCGCCGCCTGTTCGAGCTGCCGCGCTCCTCGTGGGAGGACTACAACCCCGAGCTGCTGTCGGCCGGCGGCGGCGTCTTCCCGCGCACGGCCAAGTCCATCCCGGTCAACGCGCACATCCGCGACGCCCTCGGCATCGAGGCCGGCATCACCAAGATGACCCCCGCCGAGCTGATGAGGGCGATCCTCACGGCCCCGGTGGACCTGCTGTGGAACGGTGGCATCGGCACGTACGTCAAGGCGTCCACCGAGTCCAACGGCGACGTCGGCGACAAGGCCAACGACCCCATCCGCGTCGACGGCAAGGACCTGCGGGTCCAGGTCGTCGGCGAGGGCGGCAACCTGGGCCTGACCCAGCTCGGCCGGATCGAGTTCGCCCGCAACGGCGGCCGGATCAACACGGACGCCATCGACAACAGCGCGGGCGTGGACACCTCCGACCACGAGGTGAACATCAAGATCCTGCTGAACGGTCTCGTCAAGGACGGCGACATGACCGTCAAGCAGCGCAACAAGCTGCTCGCCGAGATGACCGACGAGGTCGGCGCGCTGGTCCTGCGCAACAACTACGCGCAGAACACGGCCATCGCCAACGCGCTCGCCCAGTCCAACGACATGCTCCACGCCCAGCAGCGCTTCATGCGCCACCTGGTGCGCGAGGGCAGCCTGGACCGGGCCCTGGAGTTCCTGCCGACCGACCGCCAGATCCGCGAACGCCTGGGCGCCGGACAGGGCCTGACCGGCCCGGAGACCGCCGTCCTGCTGGCGTACACGAAGATCACGGTCGCCGAGGAGCTGCTGCACACCTCGCTGCCCGACGACCCGTACCTGAAGGGTCTGCTGCACACCTACTTCCCGACGGCGCTGCGCGAGCGGTTCTCCGACCGGATCGACGGCCACCCGCTGCGCCGCGAGATCACGACGACCGTCCTGGTCAACGACACGGTCAACACGGGCGGTACGACGTACCTGCACCGGATGCGCGAGGAGACCGGCGCGTCGCTGGAGGAGATCGTGCGGGCGCAGACCGCGGCCCGGGCGATCTTCCGCGCCGCTCCGGTGTGGGACGCGGTGGAGGCCCTGGACAACAAGGTCGAGGCCGACGTCCAGACCCGCATCCGGCTGCACTCGCGCCGGCTGGTCGAGCGCGGCACGCGCTGGCTGCTCAACAACCGGCCGCAGCCGCTGCAGCTCGCCGAGACGGTGGACTTCTTCGCCGAGCGCGTCGAGCAGGTCTGGGCGCAGCTGCCCAAGCTGCTGCGCGGCGCGGACGCCGAGTGGTACCAGTACATCTACGACGAGCTGGCCGCCGCCGGTGTGCCGGACGAGCCGGCCACGCGGGTGGCGGGGTTCTCCTCGGCCTTCCCGACGCTGGACATCGTCTCGGTGGCCGACCGCATGGGCAAGGAGCCGCTGGACGTCGCCGAGGTGTACTACGACCTCGCCGACCGGCTCGACATCACCAAGCTGATGGACCGCATCAGCGCCCTGCCCCGCGCCGACCGCTGGCAGTCCATGGCCCGCGCGGCGATCCGCGAGGACCTGTACGCGGCCCACGCGGCGCTCACCGCGGACGTGCTGGCGGTGGGCAACGGGACGTCGACGCCGGAGCAGCGGTTCAAGGTGTGGGAGGAGAAGAACGCGGCGATCCTCGGCCGGGCCCGCACCACGCTGGAGGAGATCCAGAACTCGGACGCCTTCGACCTGTCCAACCTGTCGGTGGCGATGCGGACCATGCGGACGCTGCTGCGGACGCATTCGTGACGGCGTGATGACGGCGTAGTGGTGGTGTGAGGCGCCCCCGGGTCGGTGGATCCGGGGGCGTCTTCATGCCCGGACAGAGAGGATATGTCCTATAAAGTGACCCGGTGACTGGCTGCTCCGGGACGAGGCGTGCCGTACCGACGCGAGCGGGTGCCGTCCCGGCGGCCGTCTCCTGGACGGCCGCCGCGCTCGTCCTCCTCCTGCTGCTCCTGGTGATCGTCCGGCTGCCCTGGATCGGTGACCTCGGCATGCACGCGGCCACCGTCGAACGCCTGCGGCACGGTCTGCTCCACCCCGGCAACCCGCTGGTCGACGCGGACACGCCGAGCCCGTACTACTCGCCGTGGACGGCGGTGCTCGGCTGCGTCGCCCGGGTGACCGGCCTGTCGGTCTTCGTGGTGCTGCGGATCGGCGCGCTGGCGGGGCTGGGGCTGCTGGTGACGGGGGTGTGGCACCACACCCGCACACTGAGCGCCCGTCGGTCCGCGCCCGCGCTCGTGCTGCTGTGCCTGGTGTTCCTGTGGGGGACCGCTCCGTTCGCCTGGAGCGGCTTCCTCGGTCTCGGCTCCCTCGCGCTGACCGTGTCGTACCCGAGCGTCCTCGCGCTCGGTCTCTCCTTCCACCTCTGGGCCCTCCTGGCGCGGGCGGTGCGCGGTGCGGGCGGCGGGGAGCCCGCCCGGTGGGGTGTGTGGGCGGTGCTCGGTGTGCTGTGGGCGGTGATCCTGCTGTGCCACCAGTTCTCCGGGGTCGTCGCCTCGCTCGGCGCCCTCGCCACGGTGATCGCGGCGCGGTGCGGGCGGCGGGCGTGGATGCGGGCGGCTGCCGGGCTCGCGGTGGGGGTGGTGGTGCTGCGGCTCTGGCCCTACTACGACTTCTTCGCGCTGTTCGGCGCCGGGGACGGGCTGGAGGCGGTGCACCGGCCGCTGTACCGGGATCTGGCCGGACGGTACTGGCTGGTGCTGCTCGGGGTGGCGGCGCTGGCGGTGCGGTGGCGGCGCGACCGGCGGGACGTGCTGGTGCTGTTCTTCGTGCTGGGGGCGGTGGTGTCCGTGGCGGGCGGGGTGAGCGGGCACTGGTCGTGGGGACGGGCGCTGCCCGCGGCGCTGATCCCGGCGCAGGTGGCGGCGGGGGTGGAGGCGGCCGGGGCCGGGCGGCGGGCGGTGCGGGCGGGATGGGCGTACGCGCTCGGGGCGGCGCTGGTGGTGGGGGCGTGGGCGCAGGCGGGGACGCTCGGGTACGTGACCGGGCGGGGGGTGCTGCCGCAGGCGGTGGCGGCGAAGTACCGGGAGCCGTGGGCCGGGTACCACTGGATCACGCCGTGGGTGGAGTACGGGGACGTGGTCATGGCGCGGAGGATGCCGGCGCGGCAGATCCCCGCGTACGGGGCGTACACCGTGGCACCGGGGTATCCCGACTTCTTCCTGCGGGACGAGGAGGAGCGGGCGGCGGCGGTGCGGAGGTATTTCGCGCCGGGGACGGCGGGGAGCGTGCGGCGGGGGATCGAGCGGGAGTACGGGGTGCGGTGGGTGGTGGACCGTGGGGGCGGGCTGCGGGGGGACGCGGGGTTGCGGGTGGTGGGGCGGGGGCCTGGGGGGCAGGTGCTGTACGCGGTGGCGGGGGTGGGGTGAGGGGGTGCTGCGCGGGAGGGTCAGTGGAGGACGGCTGTGGCCAGTTTCCGGGCTCGGGTGAGGCGGGGGCCCGTGAGGTGGCGGGCCAGGGGGGCGAGGAGGGCGGTCGCCCGGCCTGCGGGCTGCCAGCGGAACTGGAGGCGTCCCGGGTCGTGGCCCTCCGGCTCGACGGTCACCTGGTGGGGGGCCAGGCCGGCACGGTAGGGGATGCGGGCGGTGAGGGGCGGGAAGGACAGCGGGGCTAGCAGGATGCCGGTGTGGGTCTGGCCCTGATGGCGCAGGCGGAGCACGGGGTGGCGTACGCCCCCGAAGCCGTGCAGGGGGAGCGGCGCGGCCGCCAGGTCCAGGCGGACGCGTCCCTCGAAGACTCCGGGACGGACCGGGGAGAGACGGAAGGCGACGGTGAGACGCCGGCGGCCGGGGGAGAGGTGGAGGGTGGCGCGCTGGTGACCGACCGGAAGGCGCAGCGCCGGGTCGTAGGTGCGGACGGTCAGGCCGACCGACGCGCCCGGCCCCCGTTCGACCGCCGTGATCTCGTGGCGGAGGAGGGCGGAGAAGAACGGGCGGGTGTCCGGCCCGAGGTCCGTCAGGTCCAGTTCGCGCCGGGCCTGCTCGGTGTCCGGGACGTGCCCGCCCCAGTAGACCCGGTCCCCGGCCGGGTCCGGCGTGATCCGGCGCGGGGCCGGACCGTGGCCGAGCCCGCGTGCGGCCTGCCGCAGTTCGGGCAGGCGGCGGTCGCGGACCAGCTGGAGCACGACCCGTTCGGCGCGCGGCAGCCGCGCGTACGCGCCCGGTGAGAGCGTGTCGAGGTACGGGACCGTGATGCCGGCGAAGGACGCCAGCCACTGGTCGTCGCGGTACGGCAGGTCACCGGCGTACATCCGGAAGTCGTGCTTGAGGAACTTGAAGTCCTTGTCCTCGCGCAGCGACTCGTGGCCGCTGTCGGCCAGGAAGGCGTCGATGAGCCGCTGGACGTGGATGCGGTCGCGGACGTTGTCCAGCCGGTGGCGCTGGTTGGAGATCGAGGCGGTGCGCGCGTCCGCGTACGGATCCACGTACCAGAGGTAGACCGGGTCCGGGACGATGGTGAAGGCCTTCGCCAGGCAGTAGGCCTGCGCCGAGAAGAGCTGGTCCTCGTAGTGGATGCCCTCGGGGAAGCGCAGGCCGTGCCGGTCCAGGAAGGAGCGGGCGTACATCTTGCTGGTGGCGAGGTGCTCGAAGAACAGCCGCGGGTCGGCCTCGATGCCGTCGAGCGTGCGGCGCTCGGCGACGAGGTGCGGCATCCACGTGGTGCGGCGGCCGTTGTCCACGCGTACCCGCCGCACCGCGCCCATCGCGAAGTCGAGCTCGCGCTCGCGGTGGGCGGCGAGCAGCACCTCGACGGCGCGCTCCGGCAGTTCGTCGTCGCTGTCCAGGAACATCAGGTACGGCGCCCGCGCGATCTCCAGGGCCCGGTTGCGCGGAGCGCTGCAGCCGCCGCTGTTCTCGTCCAGGCGGAGGTACACGATGCGGGGGTCGCGTGCGGCCAGTTCCCGGGCGACGTCCGGCGTCGCGTCGGTCGAGTGGTCGTCGCTGATGATGATCTCGATGCCGGAGTGGGTCTGGTGGCGCAGCGACTCCACCGCCCGGGGGAGGCGGGCCGCGTCGTTGTGGACGATGACCGTGACGCTGACGTCGGGTGCCGTGGTGCTCATGCGACCTCCTCCGGACGCGGGGCCGGCGTCCGTTCCGCGACCGGCACCACCGGCGGCAGCGTCCGCTCGTCCTCGCCGAGGAAGACCCGGCGGACGACGCGTTCGGCGGCGTGGCCGTCGTCGTACTCGCAGAAGCGGCGCCGGAAGACGTCCCGCGCCTTCGCCGCGCGCTCGTCGCGCCAGGCGTCGGTGGCGAGGATCTCGGTGAGTTCCGCCTGGCCGCGGGCGACCGGCCCGGGTGCCTCGGTCATCAGGTCGAAGTAGACGCCGCGGGTGGTGCGGTACGTCTCCCAGTCGTCGGCGTGGATGACGATCGGGCGGTCGAGGTTGGCGTAGTCGAACATGATCGACGAGTAGTCCGTGACCAGGACGTCGGCGGCCAGGCAGAGGTCCTCGACCGGGTCGTAGGAGGAGACGTCGATGATCCGGCCGGTGCGGCGCAGGCCGGTCAGCGGGGAGGCGAAACCCTCGTAGAAGTAGTGCCCGCGCACGAGGAGGATCGTTTCCTCACCGAGCTGGTCGGCGAGCGCGGCGAGGTCCAGGCGCGGGGTCCAGCCGGCCTCGTAGTCGCGGTGCGTGGGCGCGTACAGGACCGCTCTGCGGCCCGGGGCGATGCCGAGGCGCTCACGGACGGCGCGCACCTCGGCGGCGCCCGCGCGGTAGTAGACGTCGTTGCGCGGATAGCCGTGGTCCAGGGAGACGTGACGGGACGGGTACGCCCGCTGCCACATGCGGGTGGAGTGGCTGTTCGCGCTGACGCTGTAGTCCCACTTGTCGACGCGGTCCAGCAGGGCCCGGAAGTCCAGGCCCCGGGAGGCGGCGGGGTACGGCATCTGGTCCAGGCCCATGCGCTTGAGCGGGGTGCCGTGGTGGGTCTGGAGGTGGACGCTGCCGGGGCGCTTGACGACGGCGTCCGGGAAGTTGACGTTGTTGACGAGGTACTTGGCGCGTCCCAGCACCTCCCAGTAGCGGCGGGTGCCGGGGACGACGTGATCGGTGCCGGGTGGCAGCAGGGCCGCGTTCGCGGCGGTGACGACCCACACCGGGCGGATATGCGGGGCGAGTGCGGCGAGCTCGGCGGCGATGGCGGCCGGATTGCAGGCCACGCCGCGGTTCCAGTAGGCGGAGAAGACGGCCAGACGGGGATCGACCGGGTCGGCTAGTGCCCTGCGGTACTGGAGGGTGCGCAGCCCGGTGCCGGCCCGGTGCCTGCCCGCGCGCGCCGCGGAACGGACGCCGCGGCGCACGCGGTTGGTCCTCTGCAGGGCGCGGTACCTGTGGTAGGCGCCGTCCTCCAGCAGCGATCGGCGTACGCCCTCGAGGCCGGCCGGGGGCCGGTGGCCCTCGGGGCGCCGACGCCGGACGGCCAGGGACGCCCGGCGGAAGAACTCCCGCGCGACGTCCTGCGGCATCCCGGCGCGGGCGAAGGTGCGCAGGCAGTCGCGGACCATGAGGTCGTACAGGACGTCCTCGACGGCCGGGCGGCCGGCGGCGAGGCCGAGGAGGGTCTCGTAGCGGTCGACGAGGGCGTACCGTTCCTGCGGCGGGACGGGCGGAAGGCTTTCGGGGCGCAGCCGGCGGTCCTCGAAGGCGGGATGCGGCAGGCAGGCGACGCGGTCGGCGAGGAGCAGGGCGGCGAGCGCGGCGAACGGCTCGGCATCAGTGGTGAGCAGGTGTTCGTGCTCCCGCCAGAAACCGGCGCGCAGGGCGCGGTTGCCGAGCAGCGGGGTCAGTCTCAGCAGTCCGGCGCACTCGTCGAGGGTGAGGGCGGCGCCGCCCGCGCGGGCGAGGCGCGGACCGTCCGGGGAGGGCAGCCCGGAGGTCCGCCAGGTGCCGCGGGTGTGATCGAACAGCAGCACGTCCACCGGGCCGGCGAGACCGGCGGTGTGTTCGGCGACGATGTGCGGGGCACCGGCCGGCAGCCCGTCCTTGGCGTGCACGAAGTGCAGCCAGCGGCCCGTCGCCCGGGCCGCCCCGGCGGCCCGGGCCGCGGCGTCCCCGGTCCCCTCCGGCAGGGGTACCACGGTGAACGCGGGAGCGTGCCGCTCGGCGGTCTCGCGCGCCCAGTCGCCGACGGCGGCGACGATCACCTCGACGCCGGTCAGCGGATGGGTGTCCAGGGAGTCGAGGAGCGCGGGCAGGTGGTCCTGGACGTTGGGGCCGTGGACGATGACGCTGAGTCCGAGGGTCTCGGGCATCGCGGGGACTCCTTCGCCTGGCGTCGCTCCCTCACTTCTGTCCGGTCATGGTGTCATTGATGGGATAATCAGGACAATTGGGTGGAGTGTGGAGGGGGCGAACGAGGGAAGGGGCGTTCACGCGCCCCCGTGGGCCCGGCCGCCGGCCTCGGCGCGCCGGGCTACCTGCCCGTGAACTTCTCGTACTCCCTGAGCACCTCGTCGGTCGGCCCGTCCAGGCGCAGCTCGCCGCGTTCCAGCCACAGGACGCGGTCGCAGGTGTCGCGGATGGACTTGTTGCTGTGGCTGACCAGGAACACGGTGCCCGCGCGCTCGCGCAGCTCCCGGATGCGCTTCTCGGACCGCTTCTGGAAGGAGCGGTCGCCGGTGGCCAGCGCCTCGTCGACGAGGAGGACGTCGTGGTCCTTGGCGGCGGCGATGGAGAACCGCAGCCGGGCCGCCATGCCGGAGGAGTAGGTGCGCATCGGCAGGGAGATGAAGTCGCCCTTGTCGTTGATCCCGGAGAAGTCGACGATCTCCTGGTAGCGCTCCTTGATCTGCGTCCGGGACATGCCCATCGCCAGGCCGCCGAGGTGGACGTTGCGCTCGCCGGACAGGTCGTTCATCAGGGCCGCGTTGACGCCCAGCAGGGAGGGCTGGCCGTCGGTGAAGATGCGGCCGTTCTCCACCGGCAGGAGGCCCGCGACCGCCTTGAGCAGGGTCGATTTGCCGGAACCGTTGGTGCCGATGAGGCCGATCGCCTCGCCGCGGTACGCCACGAAGGACACGTTCTTCACGGCGTGCACCCGGCGCACGCCCGCCGCCTTCTCGGCCTTCCTGCGCCGCACGATGCGGTCGAGGGCGGCGGTCGCGGAGCCGCGTCCGGCACCGGCGCCGTTGACCCGGTAGACGATGTCGACACCGTCGACGACGACGGTGGGGACGCGTTCGTCCGCCTGCGGGGTGATGCGGGGGGTGTCAGCCACGACCGTAGGTCTCCTCGGCCTTCCAGAAGTAGACGAAGCCGCCGATCGCGGCCACCAGCGCCCAGCCCGCGGCCAGCGCCCACACGTGGTCCGGCAGCATGCCGCCGCCGAAGCTGTCGATCAGGGCGTGACGCATCAGGTCGATGTAGACGGCGGCGGGATTGACCTGGAGCACGGTGCCGACCCAGGAGGGCAGGCCGCTGTCCGGGCCGGTCATGTGGGGGATGCTGAACATGACGCCCGAGCCGTACATCCAGGTGCGCAGCAGGAACGGCATCAGCTGGGCCATGTCGGGGATCCTGGACCCGATCCGGGCCATGACCAGCGACACGCCCGCGTTGAACAGGAACTGCAGCAGCAGTGCCGGGACGGCCAGCACCCAGGACGCGGCGGGCGGCACGCCGAAGGCGAGCAGGATCACGACGAGGGCGGTCATCGAGAACAGCAGCTGCTGCAGCTGCTGGAGGCAGAACGACACCGGCAGCGCGGCCCGCGGGAAGTGCAGGGCGCGCACGAGACCGAGGTTCCCGGAGATGGCCCGGGTGCCCGCCATGATCGAGCTCTGCGTGAACGTCCACACGAACACGCCGGTGACCAGGAACGGGACGTAGTCCTCCACGCCGCGCTGGGTGTTCATCAGCACGCCGAAGATGAAGTAGTACACCGCCGCGTTCAGCAGGGGCGTCATCACCTGCCAGACCTGGCCCAGCTTCGCCTGGCTGTACTGGGCCGTCAGCTTGGCCGTGGCGAAGGCGCCGATGAAGTGCCGGCGCGCCCACAGCCGGCGGACGTACGCGGGCAGGGAGGGGCGGGCGCCGCTGACCGAGAGGCCGTGGCGGGCGGCGAGGGCCGCGAGGTCGTGGCCGGCGGCGCCCCCGGCGGAGGCGGTGACCGCCGGTGCCGGGGGTGGTGTGTCGAGGACCTGGCTCACATCTGTTGCTTTCGCTCGGGGTCTGCGGGTCTCGGGTCTCGGTTGCCGGGGCCCGGGGAGGGGTGGCGCCCCGCGTTCACCCGCATGCCGGCGGGCGTTCTCCTACGTCGGGACGGGACCGTATCGTCGTCACGTGAGCGTAGGGCGTGGGAACGTCGGAACGCAACCGTTCCGTCGTCACGCCCTATGCTTGGCTCGCATGACGACCCATGCCGCCGACGAGCCGCAGCCGCGCCCGCGCCGCAGGACCCCCGCCGGGGCGGCGGTGCTCCGCGAGGACGTGACGGAGGCCATCCGGGCGGCCGTCTTCGAGGAGCTCGCGGCCGTCGGCTACGCGCGGATGTCCATCGAGGGGATCGCCCGGCGCGCGGGGGTCGGCAAGACGGCCGTGTACCGGCGCTGGCGTTCCAAGCTGCACCTGGTGCTCGACATCGTCTCCGCGCTCGCGGTGCAGGGCCTGCCCGTGCCGGACACCGGTTCCCTCGAGGGCGACCTGCGGCTGCTGTACGAGGTGACGTCCCGCGCCCTGCGCCACCCGGTGGCCTCGCAGATCATCCCGGACCTCCAGGCGGAGGCGGCGCGCAATCCGGACATCGCCGAGGCCCTGCAGAAGACGGTGCGGGAGGGGCAGGACGGGGTCGCCAGCAGGATCCTCGAGGCGGCGCGGGAGCGCGGCGAGCTCGGCGCCGGCGTCGACACGGACCTGGCGCTGGACCTGATCTCGGGGCCGCTGTACTGGCGCTCGGTGGTCGTGCGCGGCGGGAAGCCGCCGAAGGGGTATCTGGCGGCACTGGCGCGGGCGACGGCGGAGGGCCTGAAGGCGCTGTGAGGCGAGGCGAGGGGAGTGAGGCGGGGCGGGTCCCGCAGGCGGCCGTCCGCGACCCGGCCGTCCCGGCCGGTTCCCGCCTTCCGGTCACCTTTCCGGCGCGCGGTGCGTCATTGCTGACGATGCCGTCTGACGAAAGGTCGTGCGATCGTGAACGCCCCGGATCACCTTGCCGCCCGGTTCGAGGAGCACCGTCCTCACCTCAAGGCGGTCGCGTACCGCATGCTCGGTTCGCTGACCGAGGCGGACGACGCGGTGCAGGAGGCCTGGCTGCGGCTGACCGGCTCCGACGACCGTCGGATCGACAACCTCGGCGGCTGGCTGACCACGGTGGTCGGACGGGTCTGCCTGGACATGCTCCGTTCCCGCAAGCGGCGGGGCGAGGAGCCGCTGGAGGAGCGGCTGCCCGATCCGGTGATCACCCGGGAGGGCGGGCACGACCCTGAGCAGCAGGCGCTGCTGGCCGACTCGGTCGGGCTGGCGCTGCTGGTGGTGCTGGAGTCCCTCAGCCCGGCGGAACGGCTGGCGTTCGTGCTGCACGACATGTTCGGGCTGCCCTTCGAGGAGATCGCGCCGATCGTCGACCGCACGCCGGCGACGGCCAAGAAGCTGGCCAGCCGGGCGCGGCTGCGGGTCCGCGGCGCCACCCCGCCCCCGGACCCCGACCCGTCCGGCCGGCGCCGCGTGGTGGACGCCTTCCTGGCCGCCGCGCGCGGCGGCGACCTCGACGCGCTGCTGGCCCTCCTCGACCCGGACGTGGTGCTGCGCGCGGACGGCGGTGCGCTCACCGGGGGCCTGCGGGTCGTCCGCGGCGCCGAGGCAGTGGCCGGGCAGCTCGACACCTTCCGGCGGATGGCCACCGCCGCGACCACGCACCCCGCGCTGGTCAACGGCCTCGCCGGACTGGTCAACACCCTCGACGGGAAGCCGCTGTCCGTCATGAGCTTCACCGCCGTCGACGGCCGGATCACCGCCATCGACATCCTGGCCGACCCCGAGCGCCTGGCCCGGCTCGACCTCACCGCTGTCGAAGGCTGACCCCTCCGCCCCTCCGGCCCCCGTCCGGCGCGCCCCACGGCCCGTCGGACGGGGGCCGGCGTGTGCCCCGGCGGGACGGCCGGCCGGGCCGGAAAAAAATCCGGCCCGGGCGGTCACCTCCGTCCGCTCCGGGACGTCAGTGCGGTGTACGAGCCGATCGGCCGGGCCCGAGCGGCCCGCCTCCTGGAAGGGACACCCCATGACCGCGACCACGACCGGCCTCTCCGCCCTCACCCCCCGGTTCTCCGACCCGCAGCAGCTGGTCCCCGAACTCGGCGCCGTCGCCGCCGGCCTGTTCAGGATCGCCGGCAACGGGACGGTTCCCCGGAGCACCGTGTGCCTCGTCCAGCTGCGGGCCGGACAGCTCGTCGGGAACACCTACCTGACGGTGCTGCACACCGGCAACCTGCGCCGGGCCGGGGTGCCGGAGGAGAAGATCACCGCCGTGGCCTCCTGGAAGGACGCCCCGTACTTCACCGACGCCGAGCGGGTGGCGCTGGAGCTGGTGGAGGCCGTGCTCACGCCCGCCCCGCACGGGGAGCGCGTCCCCGACGCCCTGTACGCGCGGGCGGCCGGGCACTACGACGCCAAGGCGCTGGCCACGCTCGCCATGGTGATCGGCCAGGTCAACTTCTTCGTCCCGCTCGCGCTGATCGGCAGGCCGCTGCCGGGCGTCGCCCCCGCCGAGCAGTGGCGCGCGGCCACGGGGGAGTGACCGCGCGGAACGGGGCCCTTTCCTCCCGGCGGCGGGGCCGGGGGCGCGCTGCCGGGCCCGCTCAGACTGCCCCGACCGCCTCGACCGCCTCGACCGCCTCGACCGCCCCGACCGTTCCGACCGCTCCGGCCGCCGGGCCGGTCAGCGGTTCCGTCCCGTCCCGCCGTCCCGCGCCGCCTCCGGGTGCAGGCGGAGCCAGCCCTGCCAGGCCGAGGTGATCATGTCCTCGACGTCGTACTTGGCCTTCCAGCCCAGCTCGGCGGTGGCGCGGTCGGCCGAGGCGACGACGCGGGCGGGGTCGCCGGGGCGGCGCGGGGCGACCGTCGGGGGCCGGTCGTGGCCGGTGAGGGCGTTGATGCGGTCGATCATCTCGCGGACGGAGACGCCCTCGCCCCGGCCGATGTTGAGGGTGAGGGAGCGGCCCGGGGACGCCGTCAGGGCGCGGGCCGCGGCGAGGTGGGCGTCGGCCAGGTCGGCCACGTGGATGTAGTCGCGCACGCAGGTGCCGTCCGGCGTGTCGTAGTCGTCGCCGAAGACGCGGGGGGCGGCGCCCTCGGTGAGCTTCTCGAAGACCATCGGGACGAGGTTGTGGGCGCCGGTGTCGGCCAGCTCCGGGCTCGCCGCGCCCGCCACGTTGAAGTAGCGCAGCGACGCCGTGGACAGGCCCGTCGCGCGGCCGGTGGCGCGGACCAGCCACTCGCCGGCCAGCTTGGTCTCGCCGTACGGCGACATGGGCGCGCACGGCGTCTCCTCCGTCAC
This sequence comes from Streptomyces sp. NPDC006384, assembly GCF_042870695.1. Lineage (NCBI taxonomy): Bacteria > Bacillati > Actinomycetota > Actinomycetes > Kitasatosporales > Streptomycetaceae > Streptomyces > Streptomyces sp. NPDC006384. Next base: position 136,151 of record NZ_JBIAHR010000018.1, on the reverse strand, counting down.
CAGGCCGACGTCGGGCATGCCGTACACGGCGGCGGAGGAGGAGAAGACGAAGGACGGCACGCCGGCCGCGGTGACCGCCTCCAGCAGGACGCGCAGGCCCTCGATGTTCTCGTGGTAGTAGCGCAGCGGCTGGTCCACCGACTCGCCGACCTGCTTCTTCGCCGCGAGGTGCACCACGCCGGTGACGCCGTGGCCGGTGAGGGTGCGCGCGAGGCGCTCCCCGTCCAGGACCGATCCCACCACCAGGGGGACGCCGTCGGGCACGCGCTCGGCGATCCCGGTGGTCAGGTCGTCGTACACGACCGTCCGCTCGCCCGCCTCGGTCATCGCCCGTACGACGTGCGCCCCGATGTATCCGGCACCGCCGGTGATCAGCCAGGTCATGTGAGCGTCCCCTCGTCAGCGGTGCGGTGCGGTGCGGGCAGCGGTGCAGTGGTCCTCGGTCGGCAGCGGTCCCTCGTCGGCATCAACGGTCGCGGTCCGTCGTCCGGTTCCCGCGGGGAGGCTCCGCCCGGTCGGCGGCGCCTCAGGACGGGGCGGGGGCGGCCTCGGGATCGCAGGCGTCCAGGGCGGCGGTGAGCCGGTCCAGGCGGGCGCGCAGGTCCTGGATCTCCGCGAGGCCGAGGCCGGTCGCCGCCGCGATCCGGCGGGGTACCTCGGCGGCCCGCCCGCGCAGCGCCGCGCCCTCCCGGGTCAGCCGCACCTCCACCGACCGCTCGTCGCGCGTGCTGCGCTCCCGCCGGACCAGACCGGCCGCCTCCAGCCGCTTGACCAGGGGCGACAGTGTGCCGGAGTCGAGCCGCAGATGCTCGCCGAGCTTCTTGACCGGCAGCTGTCCGTGCTCCCACAGCACCAGCATCACCAGGTACTGCGGGTAGGTGAGTCCCAGCTCCTTGAGGACCACGCGGTAGACCCCGCCGAAGGCGCGTGAGGCGGCGTTCAGGGAGAAGCAGATCTGCTGGTCGAGGCGGAGCCAGTCCGAGGCGGGCGTGGTCATGCGGTCCAGGGTAGCCGACGGGACGTGCCCGCTATTCAGTTGTGCACAATTGAATTGCGTGCTCTACTGGTGGGCGTCGGCAGCCGCCGCGACACCCCACCGAAGAGAGGGACGGTTCCCCCATGGACGCGCTCTACACCGCCGCCGCCACCGCCACCCACGGCCGCGACGGCCGTGCCGTCAGCTCCGACGGCAAGCTGGACCTCGCCCTCAGCGCCCCCGTCGAGATGGGCGGCGACGGGCGGGGCACCAACCCGGAGCAGCTGTTCGCCGCCGGGTACGCCGCCTGTTTCGGCAGCGCCCTCGGCCTCGTCGGACGACGGGCGAAGGTCGACGTCACCGACGCCGCGGTGACCGCCGAGGTCGGCATCGGCAAGCAGGGCGAGGGCTTCGGGCTCGCCGTCACCCTCCGGGTCGAGCTGCCCGGGGGCGTGGACGAGGAGACCGGCCGCAAGCTGGTCGAGCAGGCCCACCAGGTCTGCCCCTACTCCAACGCCACCCGCGGCAACATCCCCGTCGAACTGGTCGTCGAGTAGTCAGTCCCCGGCCCCGACCCGCGCCAGCACCTCCCCCGTGCGCTCGCTCCACGCCACCACCACCGCCTTCTCGGGCACCGGATGCCAGCGCGTCAGCAGCAGCCAGCGCACGTCGTAGCGACGCACGACGGCGGCGCGCACGGCAGGGTCCGAGCCGGGGGCGAGGTACGCCTTCACGTCGGCCACGCGCCGCCTGCGCTCCCGCTCGTCCAGCGACGGGTCGGGCCAGGCGGGCGCCGCGAGATTCGGCCCGTACCCGGCGATGGCGTGCCCGGCGTAGTAGCCGTCGGTGATCACGACCTCGCCGGGGCCGATGTGCCGGGCCGCCCACGCGTACGACGGCCAGTCGGGCGGCTGCGCGAAACCCGCCGGCACCACCGCCCCCGCCTGCACCGTCAGGAACCCGAGCGCGGCGCCCGCGGCGGCCACCGCGCCCAGCGTCCGCCGCCGCCGGCCCCACGGCCGCGCCGCCGCCAGCTCGACCGCCAGGGCGAACTGCGGCGGCACCAGAGTGAGCCCGAGGATCCTGCCGTAGGTGTAGTGGCCGCTGAACCAGCCGTACGCCACCACCGCGCAGTCCAGCGCGAACATCAGCACCAGCGGGTCCCGCGCCGAGCGGCGCCCGCGCAGCCACAGCGCCGGCAGCCCCAGCAGCGCCAGCCAGAACTGCCCCGGCAGATCCAGGTACAGGACCCGGTGCATCCCGTCCACGCTGCCGTCGCCGGCCAGCGCGAACACGTCGAAGTACGGCCAGCAGGCCGCCGGCACCACCGCCGCCGCCCCCGCCACCGCCCACCGCCCGGCGACCGCCGCGCGCCGGCCGCGCCGGCAGTGCTGCCACCCGGCCACCAGCGCCACCGCGCCCAGCACCGCCGCCACCGACGTGATCGGGTGGACCAGCAGGACCAGCCCGTACAGGACGCCCAGCGCCGCGTACCCGCCGAAGCCGTGCAGCCCGCTCGGCCCCACGTACCGCACCCGGCGCGCGTCCCGGGCCAGGGCGCCGGTCAGCGCCCAGGCCCAGAAGGTGAGACCGATCGCGAACGCCGACGGGTAGCCGAGGTTGCCGGTCATCGACATCAGGCCCAGATAGCCGCTCCACCAGGCCCGCTCGGTGCCCCACAGCAGCGTCATCGCGCCCAGCGCCAGCACCGGCGCCCACGGCCGCGGAGACAGCACCCGCACGAAGCGGTTCAGGCCGGTCAGCAGCACCAGCAGGTTCACCGGCCCGGCGAGCCGCACCACCTCCCAGCCGCTCAGCCCCGTGAGCCGGGCGAACAGACCCTGGGCCACCGCGTACGGCGAGTAGTAGGCGCTGCCCGCGCCCGGCAGGTCGGCCATCGGGTGGCGCGGACGCAGCAGGTCGGCCTTCAGCCGCTCCACCACCGCCGCGTGCTGGCCGGCGTCGCAGCACAGCGGCACCCGCCAGTACGCGAGGGACATCACCAGGAAGAACAGGAAACCGGCGCACTGGAACGGGGTGGGGCGCCAGGAGCGGCCGCCGCGCAGCGCCGTCGCGCCGCGCACGGAGCGCCGGACGAGGACGCCGGCGCTCACGAGAGGAAAGAGAAAGGGGACATCCGGGGCATTTGCCGTATGTTCCCGGCGGTGTCAGCGGCTTGTCGTCACTTCACCCCAACGGGCGAGAGGCGGGCCGCCCGCGGCGGACCCGCCCCTCAGCTCCTCAGGCCCCCTCAGCCCACCGCCCGCGCCCGGTCGGCGTGTCCCTGCGCGGGCAGCGGCACCCGGCTCCGCGCCACCGGCTCCAGCAGCAGCGGGATGCCCACCACCGGCAGCAGCCAGGCCAGCACGATCAGCCGCTCGCCCCAGATGTTGATGTCCGGATGCCCGGCCTGGGTGAGGATCCCGGTGAACGCCGCCGCGACCACGAAGACGCCCACCGCGCCCCCGCGCCGCAGCGCGCCCCACGCCCCGGCGCCCAGGGCCGCGGCGAACAGCGGCTCCCACGCCTGCCGGCGCAGCCACTCCACCCAGAAGTTGCCCTGCAACTGCCAGAACTCCGGCCACGGACGCTCCCGGTCGGGCCGCGCGAAGTGGCCGGTGAGCAGGTCCTGCAGGCTGTCGGACACGGTCGGGTAGTGCAGCAGCCGGGCCAGTGTCATCGTCAGCAGCGCCCCGGCCAGGCCCACCGCGGCGAGCGCCGTCACGTCCCGGCCCGGCGGACGGCCGTGCCGGCGGCGCCACAGGGCGACGGCACCGCCCGCCGCCGCCAGACACACCCCGAGGAACAGCGCCTGGGAGTGCTTGACCGCGAACAGCGCGAGCAGCGCCCCGGCGACCAGCGAGAACCCCGCCCGCCGGCGCCCGGCCCGCAGCACCAGCGCACAGCCCCACACCGCGGCCAGCGTCAGCGCCATCAGCAGCCCCTCGGTCATCGGGCGCATGGCGGTCGTACCGCTCGGCAGCACGTAGTACAGGGCCTGCCCGGTCAGCGCGAGCGGCACCGGCACCGACAGCGTGCGCAGGATCAGGAAGACGAGGACACCGCCCGCGCAGGCGATGGCCACGCTCGCCGCCCACAGCCCCCACGTCACCCCGAACGCGGCGAGGAACGGCACCAGGACCACCGGATAGCCGGGCCGCGCCTCGAAGATCCGCATGAAGCGCTCAGGCATGTACGGCACGGTGTGCCCGCCGGTCTGCCCGGCCGCCAGCCGCGGCTCCACCTGCCCCCACTCCCGCCTCTGGCAGTCCGTCATGACCCGGTCGGTGGGGTCGGGCCGGTGGAAGCGGACCACGTGCACGCTCTGCTCGCGCCGGGCCAGCGACGCCCGGCCCGCGCACACGTAGTCGATGGTGGCCGCCGCCGTCTCGCGCTTGCTCTCGCCGGACAGGCTCAGCGCGTACGCCAGGTAGTTCTTGGTGTCGGGTGTGTCCCGGCCGGTGACGTTCGCGAGCTGGAGCAGGGTGAACGCCGCGGCCAGCAGCAGCACCCAGGTCCGCGGCCTCACGAGAACGTCAGCAGGTCGCGGCCGGTCACCGGGACGGTGCGGGCGGCGGGCACGGTGACCGCCGACGCGGGCATGCCCTCGCCCAGCATCAGCGTGCGCACCACCCGCTCGGCGGCCCGCCCGTCGTCGTACTCGCAGAACCGCGCCCGGAACGCGGACCGCAGCCGGGCCGCATCCTCGTCCCGCCACGCCCCCGACTCCAGCAGCCAGGTCAGCTCCCGGTAGGAGCGCGACACGTGCCCGGGCGCCTCGGCCGTGATGTCGAAGTAGGCGCCGCGGCTCGCCGCGTAGGCGTTCCAGTCGTCGGCGTGGATCAGGATCGGACGGTCCAGGAGCGCGTAGTCGAACATCAGGGCGGAGTAGTCGGTGATCAGCAGGTCGGAGGCGAGCATCACGTCCTCGACGTGCGGTTCGTCCGTCGCGTCGACGACCACGCCCCGCCGGTGCAGCTCGGACAGGCCCAGGCCGCGCGCGGGACCGGCGGCCAGCGACGGGTGCAGCCGGACCACCAGGGTGTACGCCTCGCCGAGATCGGCGGCGAGGCGGGCCAGGTCGATCCGCTCGACGTACCCGCCCCGCCGGTACTCGCGGCGGGTCGGCGCGTACAGCACCACCGTGCGGCCCTCGGGCACACCGAGCCGCTCACGGACCCGCCGGCCGTGCTCGGGACCGGCGTTCACCAGGACGTCGTTGCGCGGACTGCCGGTCCGCGCGGACGTGAAGTGACAGGGGTACGCCCGCTCCCACACCAGCTCCGAGTGCCGGTTGGCGACCAGGCTGTAGTCCCAGCGGTCGGCGCGGCGCAGCATCCCCGGCACGTCCAGACCGTGCCGGGCGCCGGGCTTGCCCAGCAGGTCGGCGCCCATGAACTTCAGCGGGGTGCCCTGGTGGGTGTGGATGTGCACGCTGCCGGGCCGCTTGACCAGGCCGCCCGGCCAGTTGACGTTGTTGACGAAGCAGGCGGCCCGCTCGGTCACCCGGCGGTAGGCCGCGCTGCCCAGCAGCACGTGCTCGGTGTCCGGGGGCAGCAGCGCCGCGTCCCGCTCGTCGCGCACCACCCACACCCCGCGCAGGTGCGGGGCGATCTCGCGGGCCTTGTGGTAGACCGCCGCCGGGTCGCCGAGCACGCCCCGGTGGGAGAAGGCCGAGTACACGACGAGGTCCGGGTCCAGGGGGCGGCGGGTGTTCACCGCGGACCGGACGCGGCCCAGGCGTCCGGCGGCGGCCCCGCCCGCCTGCCGCGTCCGCCGTGCCAGCGCGCGGCCCGCCCGCCCGGACTGCCGCCGCAGCAGGTACGCCGTGTACCCCAGCTCCAGCACCCGCAGTTCGGCCGGGATCCGCGCCCCCTCGGGCCGGTGCGCGCGGAACATCTGCGCGGTGCGGCGGAAGAACTCGGCCCGGTCGGACGGGGGCAGCCGGTCCGGCTTGGCGAGGATGTCCAGACAGTGGTGGCCCATCTTGGCGTGCAGGAAAGGCCGCCACTCGGCCAGGTGCGGCCGGGCGTCGAGGAACGCGAAGACCCGCCCGTACTGCTCGTGCACGTCGAAGTGCTTGCGGCTGGTGGTGGACAGGATGTTGCCGCTGCGCCGCTGCCGGTAGTTCAGGCAGATGCGGTCCAGGGTGGCGATCCGTTCGGCGCTGAACATCACCGGGAAGGTCCAGGGCGTGTCCTCGTAGTAGCCGGGCGGGAAGGTGAAGCCCTCACGCTCGGTGAAGTCGCGCCGGTAGACCTTGTTCCACACCACCATCAGCAGGTCGAGGATCTCCGGGCGTTCGGCGGCCGTGAAGGTGGTGCCGGCGGCCTCGGCGAGGACGTGGGCGAGGACGTTGCGGCGGGTGCCGCCCCACCAGTAGGTGCGGGCGTAGTCGAAGACCAGGACGTCCGGGTCGCCGGTCTCCTCCAGCCGGTCGGCCATCGCGCGCAGGGCGCCCGGGGTGAGGGTGTCGTCGCTGTCCAGGAAGAACAGGTAGTCGCCGGTGGCGTGCGGCAGCGCGGCGTTGCGGGCCCGGCCGAGACCGACGTTCTCCTCCAGGTGCAGTACGCGCATCCGGTCGTCGCGGGCCGCGTACTCGTCGAGGATCGCGCCGCAGCCGTCCGGTGAGCAGTCGTCCACCGCGATCACCTCGATGTCCCGGAAGGACTGGCCCAGGACCGAGTCGAGGCACTCGCGCAGGAAACCCTGCACCTTGAAGCAGGGGATGATGACGCTGAAGCGGGGCACTTCGGATTCAGCTCCTTACGAGGGTGACGGCGGCGGGGGCCGGGACGCGCTCCGCGAGCGGGGTCACGGGCGGCAGCGCCTCGGGCGGCTCGCCCAGCAGCACCCGGCGGACGACGCGCTCGGCGGCCCGGCCGTCGTCGAACTCGCAGAACCGCTCCCGGAACGCGGCCCGCAGCGCCGCCGAGTCCGGGCCCGCGTACGAGCCGTCGCGGAAGACCCGGGCCAGCTCCCCGGGCGTGCGGGCCACCGGGCCGGGCGGCGCCGCCAGCAGGTCGAAGTAGACGCCGCGGGTCTCCCGGTACACGTCCCAGTCGTCGGCGTACACGACGATCGGCCGGTCGAGATTGGCGTAGTCGAACATGATCGACGAGTAGTCGGTGATCAGCGCGTCGGCGGCCAGGCACACGTCCTCGGAGGAACGGTGCGCGGTGACGTCGATGATCCGGCCGGTGCGCCGTCGCTTCCCGCCGCGGTCGTAGAAGTAGTGGGCGCGCAGCAGCACCACCACGTCCTCGCCGGCCTCCTCGCAGAAGGCCTCCAGGTCCAGGGCGCCCGCACCGAACCCGGTCTCGTGGTCGCGGTGCGTCGGCGCGTACAGGACGGCCGTCTTCCCCTCCGGGACGCCCAGTTCGCGCCGGACGCGGGCCACGTCGTCGGCGGTCGCCGTGTAGTAGACGTCGTTGCGCGGATAGCCGTACTCCAGGTGCTTGTAGGAGCCGGGGAAGGCGCGCTCCCACATCTGGGTGGAGTGGCGGTTGGAGGACAGGTTGTAGTCCCAGCGGTCCACGCGGCCCAGCAGCCTGGCGAAGCTGCCGGTGGCCGCCGCCACCACCGGGTACGTCGACTGGTCCACGCCCATCGTCTTCAGCGGCGTGCCGTGCTGCGTCTGCAGGTGCACGCTGCCGGGGCGCTTGACGACGCCCTCCGCGAAGTTGGCGTTGTTCACCAGGTACTTGGCGCGGGCCAGCACCTCCCAGTAGCGCCGGCTGCCGATGACGGCGTGCTCGACGTCCTTCGGCACGGTGTGCGCCTGGTCCGGCTCGACGAGGAACACCCCGCGCAGGTGCGGGGCGATCTCGCGGGCCTTGGCGTGGATCGCGGCCGGGTTGCAGGCGTAACCGCGGCCCCAGTACGCGCAGTACACGACGAGGTCCGGGTCGAGCGGGCGGCGCAGCGCGCGCCGGTAGAGCAGCCGGGTGCGCAGCCCGCGGGGGCGGGGCAGGCGGTCCAGGACGGCGCCGGCCGCGCGGTTGGCGCCGCGCAGGGCGCGGAACGCCGCGTACGCACCGGACGCCAGCAGCCGGTGCTGCACGCCGAGCCGGCCGCCCGGCGCGCGGAAACCGTCGGGGCGGTGGCGCCGGTAGAGGCGGCTCGCCCGGAGGAAGAAGGAGCGGCGCCCGCGGGTCAGCCGCCGCGGGTGGGCGGCCGTCTTGAGGATCAGGGCGAAGAGCTGCTCGAACAGCGGCCCGCGCCGCTCGGCCGGCAGGCCCCGTTCGGCGGCGTGGGCGAGGGCCAGCTCGGCCTGGTCCAGCAGCTCGGCGTGGTGCTCGCCGGGCCGGTTCAGCCTGCTGCCCTGCCGCCGCACCAGATGCCGTACGACGACGGAGCGCAGCACCGCCACCCGGTCGGCGTCCGCCGCGGCCCGGGTCGCGAAGCCGATGTCCGTGTAGTGCCCGGCGGGGAACTCCAGCCGGTGCCCGGAGAGGAAGGCACGGCGGTAGACCGCGCTCCAGGCGGGCAGCTGCACACCGGTCAGGTGCGGGGCCCGGCCGGGGGCGAAGGCCCCGTCGGGCGCCTTCGCGAGCAGCGGTGCGGCCGGGTTGGCCGGCTCGCCCTCCCACCAGGGGACCCGCTCGTGCTCGAAGTACAGCACGTCGACACCGCCGGTCTCGGCGAGCCGCTCGTCCAGCGCCGCCAGCGCGCCGGGGACCAGGACGTCGTCGCCGTCGAGGAACAGCAGATAGGCGCCGGTCGCCGCCCGCGCCCCGGTGTTGCGCGCCCCGGCCGGGTCCGCCGACGGCGGCGAGTGCACGGGCCGCACCCGGGAGTCCCGCTCGGCGCGGGCGGCGGCGATGTCCGCGGCGGCGCAGTCCGGGCCGTCGCAGACCGGGATCAGCTCGAAGTCGCCGAAGGACTGGGCGAGGACCGAGTCCAGTGCCTGGGAGAGCCGCCCTGCGACCCCATGGGACGGGACGATGATGCTGAAGCGGGGCATTCTGCTCTTTCTCTCGTTGTCCGGGTCCGCCGGGAGTCCCCCGCCGCGCGGACCGCCCGGCGGCCCGGCCGTCCGGCCGGCCGCCAGGTGGGCGGCCGGCTCGGAGTGGGCCGCGACGAGCTGCGGGGCATGCGGTCTCCCAGGAGGCGAACGGCGGTCAGAGGCTGTCGGTGACGGTGCGGGGGCCGGCGGGCTGCGGCACGGTGGTCAGCGGGGTCCGTGCGAGGGCCGCGGCGGCCGACGGCGCGGGGTGCCGTCCGGCGAGCGGCACCACCGGCGGCAGGTCCGTCCGACCGAGCACCGCGCGGCGTACGACGCGCTCGGCGGCGCGGCCGTCGTCGTGGGGGCAGAACCGCTCCCGGAAGGCCGCCCTGAGCCGGGCGGACCGCGCGTCGCACCACTGTCCGCCGGCGAAGACGCCGATCAGCTCGTCCTCGTCGGCCACCACCGGGCCCGGCGGGAGGGTGCCGAGGTCGAGGTAGCACCCGTGGACCGCGTCGAAGGCCTCCGGCTCGTCGGCGTGGAGCACGATCGGCCGGTCCAGGACCGCGTAGTCGAACATCAGCGACGAGTAGTCGGTGATCAGCGCGTCGGAGGCGAGGCACAGCCTCTCCACGCCCGGGTGGTCGCTCACGTCGACGATCCGGGCGTGGCGCGCGGTGGTGAGCGGCCCGCCGTGCCGGGGGTGGGCGCGGGCCAGCACCATGAAGCGGGGGCCGAGGCGGGTGACGAGGCGCTCCAGGTCGAGGCCCGCGCCCGGGGTGCGCCGGTGGTCCCGGTGGGTGGGCGCGTACAGGAGGGCGACGGTGCCCTCGGGGATGCCGAGCGTCTCGCGCAGCCGGGCCACGTCCGCGGCCGTCGCCCGCTGGAAGACGTCGGTGCGCGGCCTGCCGTGCTCCAGGACGGTGTAGCGGCCCGGAAGCGCGCGCTCCACGGTCAGGGTGGAGTGGCGGTCGGCGGTGACGACGTGGTCCCAGGTGCCGGCGGTGTCCAGGAGCCGGGGGAAGTCGGTGGCGCGGGCGGCGGCCGGGTGCGCGCGCAGGTCGAGGCCGAGGTGCTTGAGCGGCGTCCCGGCCCCCGCCCGGATCAGCGTCTGGCCCCGGCGCTTGACGAGACCCGGGACGACACCGGTGTCGTGCACCAGGTACCGGGAGCGGGCCAGCGCCGTCCAGTACGCGGCCGTGCCCGGGGTCAGGCGGCGGGCGGCGGTGGGCACCGTGTGGTGGTGCGCGGGGGCGGCGGCCCACGCCGTGCCGATGTGCGGCGCGAACTCGCGGAACGCCTCCTCCAGCGCGCCCACGTCGCCGCCGTACCCCCCGTTCCCGTCCGTGGCGAAGACGGCGCGGTCGGCGCGCAGGGGCAGCCGGCGCTGGATCCCGTAATGCAGCCGCAGCGCGGCGGCGCGCGCCGTCCCGAGCAGCGCGCCGGCCGTCCTGCGCGTCCGGCGGCGCAGGGCCGACGCCAGCCGCAGGGCCGCGTAGGTGCGGCGCAGGCCGAGGCGGAGCAGGGCGTGGCGCAGGCGGACGACGGGCGGGACGGGGACGCCGGGGACGCGGTGGCGGCGGCAGTGGACGCGGGCCCGGCGCACGAACTCGCCGCGCAGGGCGGGCGGGAGACGGTCGGGACGGGTGAACACCGTCACCAGGTGGTCGGCCATGCGCCGGTACAGCACGGGCCGCCAGCGGGCCAGCTCCGGACGGGACTCGAGGTGGGCGAAGACGCGGTCGTACTGCGCGAAGACGTCGAGGTGGCGCGCGCTCGGCGTGCCCAGGATGCTGCCCCGGCGGCCCTGCCGGTAGTGCACGCAGACCCGGTCCAGGGTGGCGATCGACTCCGCCGACATCAGCACCGGGTACGTCCACGGGGTGTCCTCGTAGTGGCCGGGCGGGAAGACGAAGCCCTCGTGCTCGGCGAACTCCCGCCGCACGGCCTTGTTCCAGGCCACCATCAGCAGTTCCAGCAGCCCCGGCCGGTCGGTGAGGCGGAAGGGGGCGGGCCCCTGCTCGGTCAGGTGGGCGGCGGCCCGGTTGCGGACCGTCTCGCCCGTCCAGTGGGCGCGGGCGTAGTCGTAGACCAGGACGTCCGGCTCGCCGGTCTCCTTGATCCGGTCGGCGACCGCGCGCAGCGCGTCCGGGGTGAGGGTGTCGTCGCCGTCGAGGAAGACCAGGTAGTCGCCCGTGGCCCGCTCCATCCCGGCGTTGCGGGCGGGGCCCAGGCCCTCGTTGCGCGGCAGGTGCACGGGACGTACGCGGGCGTCGCGCTCCGCGTACTCGTCGATGATCTCGCCGCAGGCGTCCGGCGAGCAGTCGTCGACGACGATCAGTTCGAGATCCCGGTACGACTGGGACAGCACCGAATCCAGGCACTCGTGGAGATACGCCTGGACCTGGTACGCGGGGACGATGACACTGAACCGGGGCACGGGGACATCCATGGGTCGGCGCGGGCGTTCGGCCCGGCAACGTCCGATGGAGTGACTTGGTTACGGCCCTTGCGTCATCCGGGGGACTTCGCGCACGTGGGAGAGGGGGCGGACCGGTGACCGGACCACCCCCTCAAGAGTGAGAAACCGTCGTCTACTTGACAGCCCCCGCCATCACGCCGGAGACGAACTGCCGCTGGAACGCGAAGAACACGGCCAGCGGGATCACCATGGAGATGAACGCGCCCGGCGCCAGTACGTCGATGTTGTTCCCGAACTGCCGTACCTGCGTCTGCAGGGCGACGGTGATCGGCTGGCTCCCGGAGTCCGAGAAGATCAGCGCGACCAGCATGTCGTTCCACACCCACAGGAACTGGAAGATGCCCAGGCTCGCGATGGCGGGACCGCCGAGCGGCATCACGACCCGGACGAACAGCCTCAGTTCGCCCGCGCCGTCGAGGCGGGCCGCCTCCAGCAGCTCCCTCGGGATCTCCGCGAAGAAGTTCCGCAGCAGGAACACCGCGAACGGCAGTCCGAAGCCGACGTGGAACAGGATCACGCCGACCACCGACCCGAACAGGCCGATCTTCCCGAAGAGTTCGGCGATCGGGATCAGCGCCACCTGGACGGGGACGACCAGCAGGCCGACCACGGCCAGGAACCACCAGTCACGGCCCGGGAAGTCCATCCAGGCGAAGGCGTATCCCGCGAGCGAGCCGATGACGACGACCAGCACCGTCGCCGGGACCGTGATCAGCACGGTGTTGAGCAGGGAGGAGGTGATGTCGCCGTTCTTCAGCAGCTCCTCGTAGCTGCGGAAGGTGAGCTGCGACGGCTCGGTGAGGACCTTCCACCAGCCGCTCGCCGCCATGTCCTTCGGGGTGCGCAGCGAGGACAGCAGCAGGCCGATCGTCGGGACCAGCCAGAACAGGCCGACGACGATCAGGAACACCCGGACCAGGCCGCCACTGACCTTCTCGGCGAGCCGCGAGCCCAGCGACGGCCTCGCCTTCACAGCCTCCCGGGGCGGCCCGGCGGCCGCCTCGGTGAGGGAACCCGCGTCCGCGGTCATCGCCGCACCTCCCGCCGCAGTCGCCTTATGTTGAACCACATCACCGGGATGACCAGGAGCAGCAGGAAGACCGCGATGGCGCTGGCGATGCCCGGCTGGTCGGAGGCGAAGCCCTTGCGGTACAGCTCCAGGGCGAGCACGTTCGCGTCGTCCTGGGAGGAGCCGGGGGCGATGATGAAGACCAGGTCGAACACCTTCAGCACGTTGATCATCAGGGTGACGACGACGACCGCGAGGACCGGCGCGAGCAGCGGCACCGTGATGCGCCGGAAGACCTGCCACTCGCTCGCGCCGTCCACCCGGGCCGCCTCCAGGAGCTCCCGGGGCACCCCCGCGAGCCCCGCCGCGATGAGCACCATCGCGAACCCGGCCCACATCCACACGTACGACCCGATGATGGCCGGCGTGACGAGCGACGGACCGAGCCAGTCCAGGCCGTTGTAGGGCTCCTCGAAGTTGTCGGCGGGCAGTCTGAGCAGCGCCCCGTCGGCCGCCGCCGGGAGCGTGAACGTGCCGTCGCCGGCGGCCTTCGTCGACGCGACGACCTTGCCGTTCTTGACGGCCTCGATCCTCATCCCGGCGTAGCCCAGCTCGGTGCTGTCGACGCCGCCCAGCTTGCCGACGCCCTTGCCGCGGGTGAAGTCCTGCCAGGTGGTGCCGGTGATCTTCCCGTCCTCGGGCCGGGCGGGCGCGGCCTTCTTCGCGCCGTCCGGCATCTTGTCGGGGGCGACACCGACGAGCGGGAGCATGACCGCCCGGCCCGCGCCGACCGGCTCCCTGGTGACGAACGCGCCCCCGCCGGCCGGCTTCAGCGGCGACTCACGGCCCGGGTGCGCCTTCGGGAAAGCCGACGACTCGGCGAAGGTGTCGTGCACCCCCACCCACACCGCGTTGGCGACGCCCTTCTCCGGTGCCTGGTCGTACACCAGGCGGAAGATGATCCCGGCGGCCAGCATCGAGATCGCCATCGGCATGAAGACGACCAGCTTGAACGCCGTTCCCCAGCGCACGCGTTCGGTCAGCACCGCGAAGACCAGGCCGAGCGCGGTGGCGACCGTCGGCGCGAACACCACCCAGATCACGTTGTTCTTCAGGGCGGTGCGGACGCCGTCGTCGGTGAACAGCGCCCGGTAGTTGTCGAATCCGGTGAAGGAGTCGCCGGACTGGTCGTAGAAGCTGCGGATCAGCGAGTACCCGATCGGGTAGACCACGAGCGCGCCGAGCAGCACCAGGGCGGGCAGCAGGAACAGCGCCGCCACGGCCTTGCGGGTGCCGGTCACGCTCCTGCGCGACTTGGGCACGGCGGGGGCCGGTGAGGTCCCCGCCGCCGTTGCCGACTTCATCCGTCAGCCCCCGTAGGCGGCGGCCGCGTCCGCCTCCAGCTTCGCCTGGGCGCCCGCGACGTCCTTCGGGTTCTTCAGGAAGTCCTGCAGCGCCTTCCACTCGCCCTTGCCGGGCGTGCCGCCGAAGGCCTGCGGGGCCTGGTCCGACATGTCGAAGCGGAAGTCGTCGCCGGCCGCGATCAGCGCCTCGGCCATCTTCTTCTGCACCTCGTTCGGGTACGCGCCGGTGTCGACGCCCTTGTTCGGCGAGAGGAAGCCGCCCAGCTTCGCCTGGATCTCCGCGGCGTCCGGGGAGGCCAGGAAGGTGGCCAGTGCCTGCGCCGCCTTCGAGTCCTTCAGGATGACGGCCGCGTCGCCGCCGGAGACCACCGGCGCGCTGTCGCCGACGGCCGGGAACGGGAACACCTTCGCGTCCGTGCCGACCTCCGCGTCCGTCTCGCCGATGTTGACCTGCACGAAGTCGCCCTCGTAGACCATGGCGGCCTTGGGCTGGTCGCCGCCGGTGAACGTCTGCGTCACCGAGGCCGGGAACTCCGTCTGCAGGGCGCCGTCCGCGCCGCCCGCGAGATAGTCCTTCTTGCCCCAGATCCCGGCGAGCGTCGTCAGGGCCTCCTTCACGGACGGGTCCGTCCACTTGATCTCGTGCTTGGCGAGCTGGTCGTACTTCTCCGGGCCGGCCTGGGAGAGGTAGACGTTCTCGAACCAGTCGGTGAGGGTCCAGCCGTCCGCGCCGCCGACGGAGAACGGCGTGACGCCGGAGTCGTAGACCGTCTGGGCGGTGGTGAGCAGCTCGTCCCAGGTCTTGGGCTCGGTGGCGCCCGCGTTCTCGAAGACCTGCGTGTTGTACCAGATCAGGGACTTGTTGGCGGCCTTGTAGTAGACGCCGTACGGCTTGCCGTCGACCTTGCCGATGTCCTGCCAGCCCTGCGAGTAGTTCTTGGTCAGCTCCTTGGTGGCCTCGGGGCCCAGCGGCTTGGCCCAGCCCTTGTCGACCGCCTGCTTGATGGCACCGGGCTGCGGGAGCATCGCCACGTCCGGCGGGGCACCGCCCGCGATCTTGGAGCCCAGGAAGTTGATGATCGGGTCCTGGGCGGGCACGAAGGTGACCTTGGCGCCGGTGCGCTTCTCGAACTCGGCGAGAACCTTCTTGAAGTTCTCCTGCTCGGCACCGGTCCAGACGGCGGCGACCTCCAGACTCTCGCCGTCCAGCTTGGGAAGGGTGAGGGTCGCCGGCTTCTTCTCGCCGCCGGTGCCCTCGTCGCCCTTCTTGCCGCCCCCGTCGTCATCGCCGCCGCACGCGGTGAGCGAGAGCGCGAGGGCCCCCGCGGCCAGGGCGGCGGCCACCCTGGTGGTCCTCTTGACGGTTCCGCGTGTCCGGATGGTGCTGCTCGTGCGCATCACTGCCCCGTTCTTCGTTCCTCGTCGAACGCCTGGCGCTGTCCCGTGCGCTCTGGTGTACGCCAGGGGGAGGAGGGCGGCAAGAGCGCACCCGCACCCGACCCGAAGATCGTGACCCCGTCGTGACTCGCCCTGTATGCACCCCGGTTGCCGCCCGCAGTCATTCCGGCTCGCGGGCAGTCGTGCCCCCGGGGCGGCACGGGTGGGCGCCGGGCCCCCTCCGGGGGAGGCACCCCGCGACGCCGGGCCCTCGCACCCACGCCCGAGCAGCAGCGCCGGCCCGCGCACCCGGCGAACACCGACGCCCGCCCACGCGCCCCCCCGTCACAGCAGCGACGGCACCTCCGCCGCCGAGACCTCCCGCGCCGCCCGCTCCAACGCGCTGGCCAGCAACGCCAGATCCGTAGGCCCGTTCCCCAACTCCCGCACCGGCCGCCGCGCGGGCGGGTCCCCCATCCGCTGCCACTCCAGCGGCACGACGGTCGGCCGCAGCGTCGCCGTACGCGGGATCCGCCCCGTCACCCGCCCCGCCTGGAAGGCCGTGCTCCGCCCGTCCGCCCAGACCAACCGTCCGCGCCCCGGCAGCGGTTCGTCCGGCCCGGCCACCGGCGCGTCGAGCGTGACGCGCAGCGCCGCCCGGCGGGCC
Source organism: Streptomyces sp. NPDC006384 (assembly GCF_042870695.1). Taxonomy (NCBI): domain Bacteria; kingdom Bacillati; phylum Actinomycetota; class Actinomycetes; order Kitasatosporales; family Streptomycetaceae; genus Streptomyces; species Streptomyces sp. NPDC006384. The sequence goes on along the minus strand of NZ_JBIAHR010000018.1, from coordinate 120,328 downwards.
GGCTCGGTCTGTGCCGTACGCCCCCCGGGACCGGCGGCCGCCACGAGGTGCACCCCGAGCCGCTCGCCCTCCCGCGCCACCGCCTCCAGCGCCCGCATCACCGATCCCGCCGCCGGCCGCCCGGGCGACCCGAGCGGGGGAGCGACGAGCGCGTCCAGGTCGTCCACGACGACCACCAGCCGGGGCAGTGGCGGTACGGCCTCCGCCTGTCGCCGGGCGGTGCCGCCCGGCCGCAGCCGCAGCGTGGAGCTGGGCGGCGACTCGACGTCCCCCGCCCCCGGTATCGCCGCGGGCCCGCCCGTCGCCGTGCGCTGGCCGACCATCCGGCCCGACACCTCGCGCCCGGTGTGCCACCGGGCGAAGTCGGTACGCCCGAGCAGCTCCGCGCGCCGCTTCAGCTCCGCGCTCAGGGACTGGGCGAACTCCCGCATCAGTACGGGGTCGTTGGCGGTGAGATGCGTGGTCACGTGCGGAACGTCCGTACAGACCCGCAGTCCCTCGCCGTGCCCGCCGCCCGCGCCGACGCTGTCCCGGCCGTCCATCAGGACGATGCCGAGCCGGTCGGGGCGTTCGGCGGAGGCGAGCGAGGCGACGACCGCCCGCAGCAGCTCCGTACGGCCGCTGCCGGCGGGGCCCTCGATCAGCAGGTGCGGCCCCTCGGCCGCGAGGTCCACGACGACCGGGCCGCGCGGTCCGGCGCCCAGCACGGCGTGCGCGCGTCCGCCGAGCGACGCCGTGTCGTCGGCCGCGTCCGCCCAGCGGGCCATCAGGGACGCCGGGGTGGCCCGGGCGAGTCCCAGTTCGTCGAGGAGCCGGGCCGCCTGCGGCAGCGGCGCGGACACACGCGCGGGCCGTCCGCCCGTCCCGCCGTCGGTGCGCAGCGGCGCCAGGGCGCGCGCGAACCGCTCGGCCCAGGCGAGGGAGACGGCGTCCACCGTGCCGAGGGTGCCGTGGCCGATCGGCCCGCCCGGCGCGGCCCCGGTGCGGGCGACGCGCAGCAGCCGCAGGGCCGTCGCCACGTCCCCGCTGAGCAGCGCCACGGCACCGCACTCGCGGAAGACCGGCGACACCGTGCAGGCCGCCTCGTACGTCTGTGTCACCGGCGAGGTGGGGGAGGCGGCGGCCGTCTCCGCGAGGCACACCACGTGGATGCCCGCCCGCGGCCCCTCCAGCGCCAGCCGCGCCACCGCCTCGCGCACGTCGGCGCCGCCGGGGTCGCCGTCCACGACGAGCACGGTGTACGGCCCCGCGAAGCCGCCGCCCGCGTAGATACCGTCGTCCGCCCGCGCCCAGGAGGGCCGCCGGGCGCCGCCCGCGGCCTCCTCGGCCCCGTCCGGGCCCCCGGGCACCCCCGCGCCGCCGCGGGCGCCGCCCGCACCGGCGTCCCCGGCGAGTCCGGCGTGCCCGCCGTGTCCGCCGTGTCCGTCCGGTCCGGGGTGCCGGGTGTCCTGCGCGCCGGCCGCCGGCCGGGCCGGGACCGGGCCGACGGGGGACGGGCCGACGGCCCCGGTCCGGGTGTCCGCGAGGTGGTCCTCCAGGCGGCGGAGGAGCTCCTGGGCGCGGGCGGTGGCCTGGTCGCGGTCGTAGGCGAGGAGGAGCCGGCAGTCCTGGCCGTGCCCCGGACGCACCTGCGGCAGCCACCCCAGCCACGACCACTCCGCCGTCCGCTCCTCGAGCGGGCGCGCACGGTCGGCGCTGATCAGGACGATCTCCAGCACGTCGGGGGAGTGCAGCGCGGCGAGCTGGGCCAGCACCGAGCGGGCCAGGCCGGCGAGCCGCGTGCGCGGGCCCGCCAGGCCGAGCGCGCCGGCCTCGCGCAGTCCGACGGTCACCGGAACGGCGGGCAGCGGCGCGGCGCCGCCGGGCGCCATCCGGTCGGCCGTGCCGAGCCGCACGGCGAGCACCTCGGGATGGTCCGGCCCGCGTTCCCACAGCCGCGGCCCCGGCCCCAGCGCCGTCAGCAGCAGCGCGGCGGCGTCCGGCCAGGTGTCCGGCACGGGGGAGCGGCCGTCGGCCGGGAGCGGCTCCCGCGCCGGGGAGGCGGCCTCCGCCTCGTACGCGTACGTGCCGGGCCCGCCGGCGTCCTGCGCGCCGCCGCGTCCGCCGGTCAGCCGCCGCGCCCACGCGCCGATCCCGCCGCGTCTGCGCACGCCCTGCGGCACCTCGGTCCCGCGCAGGGGCGTGCCCTTGCGGCCGCTGTCGTGGTCGGCGCCACCGGCGTCCGCGGGCGTCCGGCCCGGGCCGGACGCGCCTTCGCGCCCCGCGTCGGCGCCGTACGCTCCCGCGTGTCTCCCGCCGTCCACGCCGAGCCCACCCGTGTGGGTGACGGTCGCGCCGGCCGGCCCCGCGTACGGGCTCCCCGGCACGGGGGCGGAGGCCCCCGCGTGCGTGTCGTGCGCCCCGCCCGGACCCACCCCCGGCGCGGCCGGACGGGCCGCGTCCCCGGGGGCACCGGTGCCGCGGCTCTCGATACGGGGCGCGGAACCCTGGCCGGGGACCTGCGGAGGACGGGCCGGCACCGCCACGGTGCCGTACGCCGTCGTGCCGTGGATGCCGTGGATGCCGTGGATGCCGTGGACGCCGTGGACGCCGTGGACGCCGTGGACGTGGTGGACGCCGTGGACGTGGTGCGTGGCCCCGCCGGGGCCGCCGGGCGCGCCGCCGGGCACCGCCCCGTGGGCCGCCGCCGCGCCGGACAGGCGTACGTACCCCTCGCCGTCCGGTGTCGTCGTCACCCGCGCAGCGGCCCCCCGGCCGGCCGGGACCAGCCGCAGGGCCGACTCGCCGATCCGCAGCAGCGCCCCCGGCGCGAAGCGGACCGGCCGCTCGCCCACGCGGGTGCCGTCCAGAACGGTGCCGTTGGTCGAGCCGAGGTCGGCGACCGAGACGCGGCCGTCGGCGGCGACGGTCACGGCGCAGTGGGTCCGGGAGACGTCGGGGTCGTCGAGGGCGATGTCGGCGTCGGCGGAGCGGCCGAGCCGGATCTGGCCGCCGTGCAGCAGATGGACGCCGCCCGCGTCGGGCCCGGCGACGACGTGCAGCTGGGCCGGGACGTCGGCCGGCTCGGTGTGCGGGTCGGGCTCGCCCGGGGCGCCGAGGCAGAGCACGGCGCCGTCGATCAGCGGCGGCTCGCCCAGGGTGCTGCGCCGGGCGTCGAGCCGCCGCGCGCCGGCGTACAGCACGGCCTGGCCGGAGCCGGTGCCCTCGCCGCCGGGGACCGCCGCGGCCAGCGCGGAGGCGACCGCGGCCAGGGCCGTGCCGGCCGGCGCGGTGACCAGCACGTCACGGCGCGCGGCGTGGCCCCCCGGGGAAGCATGCGGGCCCAGCGGGTCTACGACGGTCAGCCGGATCTGCATCGCCGTCAGCGGTCCCTTCGCGCGGGCGCCCGCGATCGGCCGGGGACGAAGCCTTCTCCCCGCGGTCCCCCACCGCGGATCTCCCCCACCGCCACACGAGCACGTCGGCCAGTACTGCAGGCATCCTCGCACCTGCCACCGACAACGCGCCCGCCCCCCACCCGTGAATGATCTTGAATGGTCGGCTCTGCCCGCAAAAGTGCCTGCCGGACGATCTCATGATGGTCGAGATGACCGACCGGTGACCGATTGAGATCGGTCACGTCCGTGCCCGGCAACCAAGGGACCGGGTGGTGCGTCTTTCCTTCGCACACCCGCCGGAAGCGGAGCACAAGCCGCGCCGGCGGACCAAGGGGAACCACAGGAAGACGACAGCCCGGACCGCACACCGCGGCACTACAGTGGGCCGGAACAGCCAGCAAGCAAAAGGGAGCGCATGACGTGCGGCCGGTAGGCAGCAAGTACCTCCTCGAGGAGCCCCTCGGCCGCGGAGCCACGGGCACGGTCTGGCGTGCCCGTCAGCGGGAGACCGCGGGCGCCGAGGCCGCCGTGGCCGGTCAGCCCGGCGAGACCGTCGCGATCAAGGTCCTCAAGGAGGAGCTGGCGAGCGACCCCGACATCGTGATGCGCTTCCTGCGGGAGCGCTCCGTCCTGCTGAGGCTGACCCACCCCAACATCGTCCGGGTCCGTGACCTGGTCGTCGAGGGCGAGCTGCTCGCGCTGGTCATGGACCTCGTCGACGGCCCCGACCTGCACCGCCACCTGCGTGAGAACGGACCGTTCACCCCGGTCGCCGCCGCCCTGCTCACCGCGCAGATCGCCGACGCCCTCGCCGCCAGCCACGCCGACGGCGTCGTCCACCGCGACCTGAAGCCGGCCAACGTCCTGCTGAAGCAGACCGGCGACGAGATGCACCCGATGCTCACCGACTTCGGCATCGCCCGTCTCGCCGACTCACCCGGCCTCACCCGCACCCACGAGTTCGTCGGCACGCCCGCCTACGTGGCGCCGGAGTCCGCCGAGGGCCGCCCGCAGACCTCCGCCGTCGACATCTACGGCGCCGGCATCCTGCTGTACGAGCTGGTCACCGGACGTCCGCCGTTCGGCGGCGGCACCGCTCTGGAGGTGCTGCACCAGCACCTGAGCGCCGAGCCGCGCCGCCCCTCCACCGTCCCCGACCCGCTGTGGACGGTCATAGAGCGCTGCCTGCGCAAGAACCCCGACGAGCGCCCCAGCGCCGAGAACCTCGCCCGCGGCCTGCGCGTCGTCGCCGAGGGCATCGGCGTGCACGCGAACAGCGCGCAGATCGGCGCCGCCGAGAACGTCGGCGCCCTCCTCGCCCCCGACCCGGCCCCCGCGCAGGTGCCCGGCGTCCCCGGCGCGGCCGACCCGACTCAGGTCCTGCCGCACCACGCGCAGAACCAGCAGAACCCGGACGGCGCCACCAGCGTCCTGCCGCACACCGGCGGCCCCGCCGGAGCCGCCGACCCCACCGCCGTACTCCCCAGCAGCGGAGCGGCCGACCCGACCGCCGTCCTGCCACCGGTGCCCCCGGGGCAGCCGGGCGGACAGGGCGGTCAGTCCGGCTCGCCGGAGGACCCGCACCCCTGGCAGAACCAGCTGCGCGCCGCCCGCGACCGCAACGAGCAGACACAGGTGCAGTACCTCGACCCGAACGAGGACCCGCTGCGCCGCCGCCCCCAGCGGCAGGTCGCCCGCCCGCAGCAGCCGCACCGCCAGCAGCCGAGCCCCCAGCAGTACCGGCAGCCCCAGCAGCCGCCGCAGGGGTACGGCTACCCGCAGCAGCCGCAGCGCTACGTCACTCCCCAGCCCCAGCAGCCGCCCCAGCCCCCGCCGCAGCGGTACGCCCCGCCGCCCGCGCCCGAGCCGCAGCCGCCCCGGCGCGAGCCCCGGCCGCCGCGGCAGCGCAGCGCCAACCCGATGCGCATCCCCGGCCTGGGCTGCCTCAAGGGCTGCCTGGTCACCCTCGTCGTCCTGTTCGTGGCCGGCTGGCTGATCTGGGAGCTGAGTCCGCTGCAGGACTGGATCGGCACCGGCAAGGGCTACTGGGACCAGCTCACCGACTGGGTCGGCACCGCGTCCGACTGGATCGGGGACCTGGGCGGTTCGGGCTCGGGCTCGGGCGGCAACTGAGCCTCGTACGGGCCGCGCGCCACCGAGTCCGGGGATTTGTCGACAACCGGAGGGTGATTTCCGCCTCCGCTGCGAAGGCCGCCTCCGCGGACGCGTAGCTTTGTGCCCAACACGCGTCGGTAGGAGCAGTCTTGGCACGGAAGATCGGCAGCCGGTACACCGCCCACCAGATCCTCGGACGGGGCAGCGCCGGCACGGTGTGGCTGGGCGAGGGGCCCGAGGGCCCCGTCGCGATCAAGCTGCTGCGCGAGGACCTGGCGTCCGACCAGGAACTCGTCTCGCGCTTCGTGCAGGAGCGCACCGCCCTGCTCGGCCTGGAGCACCCGCACGTCGTCTCCGTGCGCGACCTGGTGGTCGACGGCAACGACCTCGCCCTCGTCATGGACCTGGTCCGCGGCACGGACCTGCGCACCCGCCTCGACCGGGAACGGCGCCTGGCGCCCGCGGCCGCCGTGGCCGTCGTCGCCGACGTCGCCGACGGCCTGGCCGCCGCGCACGCCGCCGGCGTCGTGCACCGCGACGTCAAGCCGGAGAACGTGCTGCTGGACATGGAGGGCCCGCTCGGCCCCGGCGGCGCGCACCCGGCCCTGCTGACGGACTTCGGTGTGGCCAAGCTCATCGACACCCCGCGCCGCACCCGCGCCACGAAGATCATCGGTACGCCCGACTACCTCGCCCCCGAGATCGTCGAGGGCCTGCCGCCCCGCGCCTCGGTCGACATCTACGCCCTGGCCACCGTCCTGTACGAGCTGCTCGCCGGCTTCACGCCGTTCGGCGGCGGCCACCCCGGCGCGGTCCTGCGCCGCCACGTCACCGAGACCGTCGTCCCCCTCCCCGGCATCCCGGACGAGCTGTGGCAGCTGCTCGTGCAGTGCCTGGCCAAGGCGCCGGCCTCCCGGCTGCGCGCCTCCGAGCTGGGTGCCCGGCTGCGCGAGCTGCTGCCGATGCTGGCCGGGATGCCCCCGCTGGACGTGGACGAGCCCGGCGCCGGCCAGGACGAGGACGCGCCCGAGGAGAACCCGGCCTCGCCCGCGCCCGCCGGGGAGGCGGTCCGGCGCCGGGGCGCGGTGCCGCTGGTGCCGGGCGCGAAGCCGGCCGACTCCAACCGGGACACGCACACCTCCATGCGCGTACCGGCCCCGGACGAGCTGGCCGGCGGCGCCCGCGGCACCGCCCGTGCCCCGCGCGCGTCCGGCGCCCCGCGCCCCGGCTCCGCCCGCAACCGCGCCGCCGCCCGCCGCCGCCGGCTCGCCCTCGGCGCCGGCACCGTCGCCCTGCTCGCCGCGGTCGGCGTCGGCACCTGGCTGGCCACGGACGGTGACGAGGGCGGCACGGGCCCCCAGGACACCCGGAACTCGGCACCGGCCTCCCCGTGAGGCCGTCCGGCGAGGACCGGGCGGCGGAGCCGTTACGCTGGATGCGTGGCAGTCGTCGATGTATCCGAAGAGCTGAAGTCCCTCTCCTCGACCATGGAGTCGATCGAGGCCGTCCTGGACCTCGACAAGCTGAGGGCAGACATCGCCGTGCTCGAGGAGCAGGCGGCAGCGCCCTCCCTCTGGGACGACCCGGAGGCGGCGCAGAAGATCACCAGCAAGCTCTCGCACCTCCAGGCCGAGGTGCGCAAGGCCGAGACCCTGCGCGGCCGGATCGACGATCTCGCCGTGCTCTTCGAGATGGCCGAGGAGGAGGACGACCCCGACACCCGCGCGGAGGCCGAGTCCGAGCTCACGGCCGTGAAGAAGGCGCTGGACGAGATGGAGGTCCGCACCCTTCTCTCGGGCGAGTACGACGCGCGCGAGGCGCTCGTCAACATCCGCGCCGAGGCCGGTGGTGTGGACGCCGCCGACTTCGCCGAGAAGCTCCAGCGCATGTACCTGCGCTGGGCCGAGCAGCGCGGCTACAAGACCGAGGTCTACGAGACGTCGTACGCGGAGGAGGCCGGCATCAAGTCGACGACCTTCGCCGTGCAGGCGCCGTACGCCTACGGCACGCTCTCCGTCGAGCAGGGCACCCACCGCCTGGTGCGCATCTCGCCCTTCGACAACCAGGGCCGCCGCCAGACCTCCTTCGCGGGCGTCGAGGTGCTGCCCGTGGTCGAGCAGACCGACCACATCGAGATCGACGAGTCCGAGCTGCGGGTGGACGTGTACCGGTCCTCCGGTCCCGGCGGCCAGGGCGTCAACACCACCGACTCGGCGGTGCGCCTCACCCACATCCCCACCGGCATCGTCGTCTCCTGCCAGAACGAGCGCTCGCAGATCCAGAACAAGGCGACCGCGATGAACGTCCTGCAGGCCAAGCTGCTGGAGCGGCGCCGTCAGGAGGAGCAGGCCAAGATGGACGCCCTCAAGGGCGACGGCGGCAACTCCTGGGGCAACCAGATGCGTTCGTACGTGCTGCACCCCTACCAGATGGTCAAGGACCTGCGCACGGAGCACGAAGTGGGCAACCCCGAGGCCGTGTTCAACGGCGAGATCGACGGTTTCCTCGAGGCCGGTATTCGCTGGCGCAAGCAGCGGGAGAAGTGACGCGAAGCGGCCAGGCCGCTTTGTCGACAAGGCAACTGCCGCCTCACAGGCGGCGGTTGCCTTTTCTTCGTCGGCGATGTCCGGGTTTCACCTCACACTCACACCCTTTGTGTCCGGCATACGTCCCTTACCCGGACATCGCGTGCGCAACGGCCTTGACGTTGCTTTGAACATTAGGAAGGGTGAGGCGCGGCATGCGTATTTCTGGGGCGCATGTGAACCGGGGGGTCTCAGCGCAACTGGCTACCTCCGTCGATCACGGCCCCTCACGCGGCCCTCACTGACTGTTTCGGCTACTGGGGGTAGCAACTACATGACGAAGAAGACGCGCATCCGTGTCGCGCGCATAGCGGCCGGCGCCGTGATCGCGGCCGGTGCCTCCCTGACCGCCGCGGGTGCGGCTTCGGCGCTCGACCTCGGCGTGAGCGCGGGTGTCGGTGGTGACGGCGTCAGCCTCGACCTGAACGCCAAGGCCGGCGAGGACGAGGCCGACCCGTGCGACATCGGCACCGGTCCGGACTGCGAGCCCACGGACCCGACGGAGCCCACCGAGCCGACGGAGCCCACCGAGCCGACCGAGCCGACCGAGCCCACGAACCCCACCGAGCCCACCGAGCCGACGAACCCCACCGAGCCCACGAGCCCGACCGACCCGGGTAACGGAGGCGGTAACGGCAACAACGGCGGCGGCAACGGCGGCGGCAACACCGGCGGCACGGGTGGTACCGGCGGCAACGGTGGCGCCACGGGTGGCGACGACGGCGCCACCGGCGGCACGGGTGGTACCGGCGGCAACGGTGGTGCCACCGGCGGCAACGGCGGTTCCACCGGCGGCGCCGGCGCCGGCACCACCCCCGACGGCAACGTCACCCAGAACCAGGGCACCTCGGCCCTGACCGACACCGGTGAGGCGGCGGCCCCGGCCGCCGACACCTCGGCGCAGGGCGGCGGCGAGGAGCTCGCCGAGACCGGTGCCGCGGAGACCACGTTCCTGGTGATCGGCGCCGCCACGATGATCGCCGGCGGCATCGGCTTCCGTGTCCTGCCGCGCATGATGGCCGGCCGCGGCGCCGCCGCCTGACGGCAGCGGTGACCGGCCGCGTACGCGCGGCGCACACGAAAGCACACGGGAAGGGCCCGGAGCGGAATCCGCTCCGGGCCCTTCCCGTGTCTGTCGTCGACGCGCAGCCGCCCCGGGCGCCTCCAGGCGCCCCTGCCGGGCCCCGCGCGGGTCAGACGGTCTGCTGGGCCAGCAGCGCCACCGCGGCGACCAGCACCGCCAGCACCGCGATCAGCGCCATCGGATTCAGCCCCGCGAAGGGGCTCTGCTGCAGCCGCTCCCGGTTGGCCCGGCACACCGGGCACCGGCCCTCGCTCACGGGCGCCGCGCAGTTCGCGCACACCAGCCGGTCGTACGTCATGCGCTCGCCCTCCTTGCCGCCGGTTCTCCGGGAACAACGCCCACACCGGCGTGAACGTTCCCCTTCCACTGTGCCAGGTTCCGCGGTGCCCTGCGCGCGCTCCCGGCAGGCCGCGGAAGGCCGTGATCCGCACCACGCCCGGACAGGTCGGGAACAAAACGCGCAACTGTCACACAACCCCGACCGGTGACTGCGGCGCGCTCCCCGCTTCGCGTATGGTCACGCTCATCTACCCCCGGCGACCCGTGGTGCATCCGTGATCCGATTCGACAACGTCTCCAAGGTCTACCCCAAACAGAACCACCCAGCCCTCAGGGACGTCTCCCTGGAGATCGAGAAGGGCGAGTTCGTCTTCCTCGTGGGATCCTCCGGCTCCGGAAAGTCCACCTTCCTGCGGCTGATCCTCCGCGAGGAGCGGTGCAGCCACGGGCAGGTGCACGTTCTGGGCAAGGACCTCGCCCGCCTGTCCAACTGGAAGGTGCCGCAGATGCGCCGCCAGCTGGGGACGGTGTTCCAGGACTTCCGCCTCCTGCCGAACAAGACGGTCGCCGAGAACGTCGCCTTCGCGCAGGAGGTCATCGGCAAGTCCCGCGGCGAGATCCGCAAGTCCGTGCCGCAGGTGCTCGATCTCGTCGGGCTCGGCGGCAAGGAGGACCGCAGGCCGGGCGAGCTGTCCGGCGGTGAGCAGCAGCGCGTCGCCATCGCGCGGGCCTTCGTCAACCGGCCCAAGCTGCTGATCGCCGACGAGCCCACCGGCAACCTCGACCCGCAGACCTCCGTCGGCATCATGAAGCTGCTCGACCGCATCAACCGGACGGGCACCACCGTGATCATGGCCACGCACGACCAGAACATCGTGGACCAGATGCGCAAGCGCGTCATCGAGCTGGAGAAGGGCCGCCTCGTCCGCGACCAGGCGCGCGGCGTCTACGGCTACCAGCACTGAGACCGCAGACCGCACCGGCTTCCACGGAAAGGCCCAACCACACGCCATGCGCGCCCAGTTCGTGCTCTCGGAGATCGGTGTCGGTCTCCGCCGCAACCTGACCATGACCTTCGCGGTCATCGTCTCCGTCGCCCTGTCCCTGGCCCTGTTCGGCGGCACGCTGCTGATGAGCGACCAGGTCGACACCATGAAGGGCTACTGGTACGACAAGGTCAACGTCACGGTCTACCTCTGCAACAAGAGCGACGCGAAGAGCGACGCCGCCTGCGGCAAAGGCGCGGTGACCGAGGACCAGAAGAAGCAGATCCTCGCCGACCTCGAAGAGATGAACGTCGTCGAGAAGGTGACGTACGAGTCGCAGGACGAGGCGTACAAGCACTACAAGGAGCAGTTCGGCGACTCGCCGCTGGCCAGCTCGCTCACGCCGGACCAGATGCAGGAGTCGTACCGCGTCAAGCTGAAGGACCCGGAGAAGTACCAGGTCATCGCGACCGCCTTCGACGGCCGTGACGGTGTGCAGTCCGTGGCCGACCAGCGCGGCACCCTGGACAACCTCTTCCAGCTCCTCGAGGGCATGAAGTGGGCCGCGCGCGCGGTGATGGCGCTGATGCTGGTCGTCGCGCTGATGCTGATCGTCAACACGGTGCGCGTCTCGGCGTTCAGCCGCCGGCGCGAGACCGGCATCATGCGGCTGGTCGGCGCCTCGGGCTTCTACATCCAGGCGCCGTTCATCATGGAGGCGGCGGTCGCCGGCCTCATCGGAGGCACGGTCGCCTGCGGATTCCTGATCACCGCGCGGTACTTCATCATCGACCACGGGCTCGCCCTGGCGGACAAGCTGTCCCTGATCAACTTCATCGGCTGGGACGCCCTGCTGACGAAGCTTCCGCTCATCCTGGCCACCAGTCTGCTGATGCCCGCGCTGGCCGCGTTCTTCGCGTTGCGCAAGTACCTGAAGGTGTGACACACGCCAAGAGGGCCGAACGGTCGAGCGACCGTTCGGCCCTCTCGCGTTGTCCTAGACTCACCGGCATGTCAGGTCGTGCCCTGTTCTGTCAGCCCCGTCGCGCACGCCACGGGGCCGCCCTGACCTTGGTGTTCACGGGTGTGCTCGTCACCGGGGCGGCCACCGGCCTCCTGCCGGGGGACGGCCGGAAGTCCGCCCCCGCCGGGCGCCACGAGGCCGTGGCCCGCGCGGCGGCCGAGGCGCTGGCCGACGGCAAGTCACCGGTGGAGGCCGCCGAACGGGCCGTCAGCCGCAGCGGCGACCGCTGGGGCGCCGTCTACTCCCGCGGCGAGTACGAGGAGTTGGCGCAGGCCCTGGACGGCCGGTACACCGGCGTCGGCCTCTCCGCGCGCCGCGAGCACGACGGCCGCATCGAGGTGACGCGGGTGCGCTCCGGCTCGCCCGCCGCCGAGGCCGGGATCCGCGAGGGCGACCGGCTGCGCAGCGTCGACGGGGAGAAGGTCGACGGCCGTCCGGTCACCGAGGTCGTCGCGATACTGCGCGGCGACGCGGAGCGGGAGCCAGCCGGCACCACCGTCCGGCTCGGCCTGGAGCGCGGCACGCGCGTGTGGACCGAGACCGTGCGCCGGGCCACGCTCTCCACCGACCCCGTCACCGTCCGCACACTCGCCGGCGGCGTCACCGTCGTGAAGGTCACCTCCTTCAGCAAGGGCGCCGGCGCCCAGGTGCGCGCCGCCGTGGACCGCGTGCCGTCCGGCGGCGGGATCGTCCTCGACCTGCGCGGCAACTCCGGCGGGCTGGTCGCCGAGGCCGTCACCGCCGCCTCCGCCTTCCTCGACGGCGGTCTCGTCGCCACGTACGACGTGGACGGCGAGCAGCACGCCCTGCACGCCGAGCCCGGCGGCGACACCGCAAGGCCCCTGGTCGCGCTCGTGGACGGCGGCACGATGAGCGCGGCAGAGCTCCTCACCGGGGCCCTGCAGGACCGCGGACGGGCGGTCGTCCTGGGCGCGCGCACCTTCGGCAAGGGCTCGGTGCAGATGCCGAGCAGGCTCCCCGGCGGCTCGGTCGCCGAACTCACCGTCGGGCACTACCGCACCCCCCTGGGCCGCGGTGTCGACGGCACGGGCATCACTCCCGACCTGGAGACCGGCCCGACGGACCCGGACGCGCTGGAGCGGGCCCGGGCCGTGCTCGGCGGACTGGGCCGGCAGGACGTCGCCGCCACCGTCCCGCGCCCGGCCCCGCCCGCGTAAAACGGTTGCCCGCGGACCCCCTCCGTAGTGCCAAAATGGGCGGCACTATGGCTAAGGAAAAAGGGCGCAAGCTGATCGCGCAGAACAAGAAGGCGCGGCACGACTACCAGATCCTCGACACCTACGAGGCCGGCCTGGTCCTCACCGGGACCGAGGTGAAGTCACTGCGTCAGGGGCGGGCCTCGCTGGTCGACGGCTTCGTGCAGCTGGACGGGCACGAGGCCTGGCTGCACAACGTGCACGTGCCGGAGTACAGCCAGGGCACCTGGACCAACCACTCCGCCCGCCGCAAGCGGAAGCTGCTGCTGCACCGCGTGGAGATCGACAAGCTGGAGTCGAAGTCCCAGGAGACCGGGCACACGATCGTGCCCCTCGCGCTGTACTTCAAGGACGGCCGTGCCAAGGTCGAGATCGCGCTGGCGCGCGGCAAGAAGGAGTACGACAAGCGGCAGACCCTGCGCGAGAAGCAGGACCGGCGCGAGGCCGAGCGGACGATCTCCGCGATCCGCCGCAAGCAGCGGGCCTGACACCGGGAATAGGCTGGCACGGGTGCGTGTTGGTCACGTAGGATGGCACCTGCACCTCGCAGCGGGTGCGTGCCCCCTCGGGGGTCTTGAAAAAACAACATGGGGATGATCGGTTTCGACAGCGGCTGTCGAAACAGGGGAAGCGTGTCGAGGAAGCGGCCATGATCTCGTAAACCACAGGCCGAAAAAAATAATCGCCAACTCCAAGCGCGATTCCTCCCAGCAGGCCTTCGCCCTCGCTGCCTGATCTCAGGTAGCGAAGCGAGCCTCCTACTAAAGGGAGTGTCAGCCCGGGGCTGTTCCCGACCCGGATCCTGGCATCAGCTAGGGGACTAAACCTCGATCCCGGTCACGGGGTGAAGAGGGAAACCAAACAGTGACTGAGCCCGTCGGAGACTTGTCCGCGTGATCTCCGGGGCCGAGAAAATCGAAGCGGACTGCACACGGAGAAGCCCTGTTTCCGCACCGTTGGACGCGGGTTCGATTCCCGCCATCTCCACGAGGTCGAGGGCGACATGTGCTCGCGTGAAGCGCGGGCCGTGTCGCCCTCGTCGTTTTTGCGCGGCTCCGCCGCGCGAGGCGGGGGCTTCGCCACCCGCACCCCCTTCTCGGACCCTCCGGGGCACCGGCATCGGACCGGCGCCCCGGAGGGTTTCTACGTTCCCGGAGTCCGCCGGGAAACCGGCAGCAGGGTGAGCAGCAGGGCCGCTGCCGCCGCCGTGACCGGCACCCCGTAGCCCGCCGTCGGCGACATGTGCTCCGCCGTCCAGCCGCCGACCGCGCTGCCGCAGGCGATCCCGCCGAGCAGACCGGTCACCGCGAGCGTCATGCCCTCGTTCAGCCGTCCCTCCGGCGTGCGGCGCTGGACCAGCGTCATCGTCGTCACCATCGTCGGGGCCGTCGCCATCCCGGCGGCCAGCAGCGTCAGCGCCAGCAGCGTCAGCGAGCCGGTGAGGGACGCCGCGAGCAGGGGCAGCGTCAGCAGGGCCGCCATCGCGGCCACGCACCACGGCAGCCGGCGCTCGGCCGGCCCGGCCGGCCTCAGCGCGCCGTACAGCAGGCCCGCCGCGCAGGAACCGGCCGCCTGGAGCGCCAGCACGACCCCCGCGGCCGAACGGTGCCCCTGTGCGTCCGCGAACGCGATCGTGACCACCTCCATCGCGCCGAACACCCCGCCCGTCGCCAGGCACACCGCCAGCAGCGGCGGGATGCCGGGCGCGCGGAGCGGCGCCCTCGCGGCCGGACGGGGCCGGGCCGGCGGCTCCGTCGCGCGCTGCGCGGTGAACAGCAGCATGCCGAGGACCAGCAGCGCCACCCCGACCAGCGTGCCCGCCTCGGGGAACAGCGCCGTGCACAGGAACGCCGCGAGGACCGGACCGAGCATGAAGCACAGCTCGTCGGTGGCCTGCTCGAAGGAGTTCGCCGTGTGCAGGGCGTCCGCGTCGCCCTTCAGCAGGTGGGACCAGCGGGCCCGGGCCATGCCGCCGGTGTTCGGCGTCGTCGCCGTGGCGGCGTACGCGGCGAACAGGGTCCAGTCGGGGGCGTCCCGGCGCACGCACAGCACCAGGGCGAGCGAGCCGAGCGCCGCGACCAGCGTCGCCGGGACCGCCACCCGGGCCTGCCCGTGCCGGTCCACCAGCCGCGCCGTCCACGGCGCCACCAGCGCGGTCGCCGCGAGCCCCGTCGCGGTGACCGCGCCGGCGAGGGCGTACGAACCGCGCGTACCGGCGATCATCACGACCGCGCTGACGCTGAACATGCCCATCGGCAGCCGGGCGAGGAGATTCCCGGCCGTGAAGGCGCGGGCCCCGGGCACGGACAGCAGACGCCGGTACGGGCCCGGCGGCCTGCGCGGCCCGCGCGGGGTGGACGGGATGCGTGGACGGAAGTCGGCGGCGACGAGGGCGTCGGCGGTGACGGTGAGCACGGGCGCCTGCGGACGGGACCCGTCGGAAGTCGGCTGCGGCATGCGGCCACCGTCGCCCGCGGCCGGTCACGGGGTCCAACACCTGCTCCTCACGCATTCACGCACCCCTGTTGTAGATTCGCCGGATGCCCGCACCCGCCCACCTCGACCCCCGCCTCCTGCGCGCCTTCGTCACCGTCGCCGAGGAGCTGCACTTCACCCGCGCCGCGGCCCGCCTGTACGTCGCCCAGCAGGCGCTCAGCCGCGACGTGCGGCGTCTGGAACGCGAGCTGGGCGTCGAGCTGTTCGTCCGCACCACCCGGCAGGTGACGCCGACCGCCGACGGCGAGCGGCTGCTGCCGTACGCCCGCCGCGTGCTCCAGGCGCAGGAGGACCTCCTCGCCGCCGCCGGGCGGGCCCGCCCGCTGCTCGTGGACCTCAACTCGCCGGGACTCACCACCGGCCGCCTCGTCCTGGAACGGGCCCGGTCGCTCGTGCCCGAGCTGGAGCTGATGGCCCGCTACGAGAGCGGACTCACCGGTGCCGCCGCCGAGCTGCTCGCGGGCCGCATCGACGCCTCGTTCGGCCGGTACGCGGGCCTCCCGCCGGCGCTGCGGGCGGGACTCGCCCAGCAGCCGGTCCGCTACGAGCCCATGGCGGTCGTCCTCCCCGACGACCACCCCCTCGCCCCGCTGCCCGAGGTGCCCCTCGCCGCGCTGGCGGGCGAGACCCTGTACGCCGGGGCCGGCAACCCGCGGACCCCCGAGTGGACCGACCTCGGACATCACCTGTTCGAGGGGCACGGCATCCGTATGGCACCACCCCTTCCGCTGGCCGTCGGGGACGAGGAGTTCCGGCGGATCATGGACAAGACGCGTCATCCGATCCTCGCCGTGGTGAGCTTTCCGGCCATGGGCTCGACCGTCGTGCGTCCGCTCGTCGATCCCGTCCCCCTGTCGCCGGTCTCCCTCGTCTGGAGAAAGGGGCTGGTGCATCCCGCTTTCGACGCGCTGCGCGAGGCCGCGTCCCAGGTCGCGGCCGAGGAGGGCTGGCTCCACCGGCCGCCCGGTGGATGGATTCCGGCCAGTGACGCGGCTGTGATGTCCGACCATTAACCGGGGCTCGGCAACAAGCGGTCCTCCGCGTGCGCTACATTCTTGGCCTGAGCACGGTGTGATACAGGGGGCGCTCGAACCTGGTGGGGGCCGGTTCGGCCGACGGGTGCTCGGAGTCGTGCGCGCACCCGAACCTGTCCCTCGGGGGGAAGTGCGTGCTGTGAAGAATTGGCAGAAAGACGCCCAACTGGAGTCGCCCGATGCCGCGTCCGGCGCCGCTCGTGATCTCGTGATGCCCGAACAGCGACAGGGCGACACCCGTCCCGCGTCCACGGCCGGTGCCGGTGCCCGGTCGGGCACCGAGGTGCCCACGGCCCCCGTGGACGCCGTGGAGGCGGAGATACCGACCCAGGTCAGCCGGTCGTCGGCCGCGGACGCGGCCGGGACCGAGGTGCTGCGCCCCCGCGGCGGCACCGACCGGACCGACCTCTTCGCCCCCCGGCCGCGCAAGGACCGAATAGCCGGCGACGGCACGGCACCGCGCCGGGCCGCCCGGGACGGCGCCCCGGGTCCGGCGGACGCGCCGGGCGGGGACGCCGACCCCACCGCGGTCCTTCCGACGGCGCCCGCGGCGTTCGCGTCGCGTGGGGACGCCGACCCCACCGCGGTCCTTCCGACGGCGGCGCCCGCGGCACCCGGCACGGGTCCGGGCCGTACCGCCCCCGGCCTCGCGGACGCGCCGGGCGGGGACGCCGACCCCACCGCGGTCCTCCCGACGGTGCCCGCGGCGCGTGAGGACGCCGACCGCACCGAAGTCCTTCCCCCGACGGCGCCCGAGGCGCTCCGCAAGGACCCGGCCCGGATCCTCCCCGAGCCGGGCCCCGCCACCGCCGTCCTGCGCGACCCCTGGCAGGGGACACCCGGCGCACTGGACGCCGGCCCGGACGGCCCCCGCCCGGCCGGCGGTTCCGCCCACACCCACGATCCGCACGAGGTGACGGTCCAGCTCGACGCCGTACAGATCGGCGACGGTGTGATCCGCCGGGCCGGGGCCGGCCCCGTGAAGCCCGCCGCCTCCGACAGCTCCGACGGGCCGGTGTTCGTCGACGCGTCGGGCCGCCGCAGCCGCCGTTTCCGCCGTATCGGCATCGCCGTCGGCGGGGTCTGCGCGATCTACGCCGTCGTCATCGTCGGCACGCTCCTGTCCGGCAACTCCGACGCGCCCTGGCTGCCCGTGCCCGGCCAGGAGCAGGGCAAGCCGGCCGGCCAGGTCGAGACCACCCCCCGGCCCACGCAGTCCACGCAGCCCTCCGCCACCGGCGGCGCCGTCCCGAGCACCAGCCCCTCGGCCGGCGCGGGCCTGACGGCGGACCCCGGCGCCGGCGTACCCGTGCCCGGCACCTCGGACACCGCCGAGCAGCCGGGCGCCAGCACTCGTCCCCGGTCCTCCGCCACCGCGACCGCCCCCGATCCGGGCGGTGCCGGCGACGGCGACGCGACCGCCCCGGACCCGTCGGTGACCATCCCGCAGCCGCCCGCCGGCACCCCGGACCCGTCGACCCCGCCGGACAGCGGCGAGGCCACGACCGGCCCGACCACGCCCTCCGACGACGGCACCGTCACCACCGGCCCGGGCGACGGGGCACCGTCGTGAGCGGCGCGAGCGACACCTCCCCCCTGGCCGGCGGAACCGCGGCCACACCCGCCGTCGACACCGCGTCGGCCGACACCCCCACGTCCCTTTCCCTGTCCCCGGAGTACTCCCTCTGATGGCCTCCCGAACCCGCCGTCGAGGCGCCGCACGCGGCGCCGGTGACGGCGCCCGGCGCCGCCGCCTGCCCTTGCGCCTGCTGCTGCCGCTGCTCGTCCTCGTCGCCCTGGCGGCGATGCTCATGCTGCGCGGATACGTGCACAGCGAGATCCTCGCCGACCACCGCGTCCAGCCGCCCGCCGCCACCGACCAGGTGCCCGAGGAGATCCTCGAGGGCGGCCCGGTCATCGACGCCCGCGGCGGGCGCACCGAGGGCCTGAGCGTGCCCGACCACCGCCTGGTCCTCACCTTCGACGACGGCCCGGACCCCACCTGGACGCCGAGGGTGCTGGACGTGCTGAAGAAGCACGACGCGCACGCCGTCTTCTTCGTCACCGGCACCATGGCCTCCCGCTACCCGGACCTCGTCGAGCGCATGGTCGACGAGGGCCACGAGGTCGGCCTGCACACCTTCAACCACCCCGACCTCTCCTACCAGTCCAAGAAGCGGATCGACTGGGAGCTGTCGCAGAACCAGCTGGCGATCACCGGCGCGGCCGGCGTCCGCACCTCGCTCTTCCGCCCGCCGTACTCCTCCTACGCCGCCGCCATGGACAACAAGTCCTGGCCCGTCACCGAGTACATCGGCTCCCGCGGCTACCTCACCGTCGTCAACAACACCGACAGCGAGGACTGGAAGAAGCCCGGCGTCGACGAGATCATCCGCCGCGCCACCCCGAAGGACGGCAAGGGCGCCATCGTCCTGATGCACGACTCCGGCGGCGACCGCAGCCAGACCGTGCAGGCCCTGGACAGGTTCCTGCCCGACCTGAAGAAGAAGGGCTACGAGTTCGACAACCTCACCGAGGCCCTGGACGCGCCCAGCGCCATGACCCCGGTGACCGGCGTCGACCTGTGGAAGGGCAAGGCCTGGGTCTGGCTGGTCCAGGCCTCGGAGAAGATCACCGGCGGCCTGGTGGCGGGCCTGGCGGTCATCGGCACGCTGGTCATCGGCCGCTTCGTGCTGATGCTGCTGCTCTCGGGCATGCACGCCCGCCGGGTGCGCCGCAAGGACTTCCGCTGGGGTCCGCCCGTCACCGAGCCGGTGACGGTGCTGGTGCCGGCGTACAACGAGGCCAAGTGCATCGAGAACACCGTCCGTTCGCTGGTGGCGAGCGACCATCCGGTCGAGATCATCGTCGTCGACGACGGCTCCACCGACGGCACGGCCCGGATCGTCGAGGCGATGGGGCTGCCGGGTGTCCGGGTGATCCGCCAGCTCAACGCGGGCAAGCCGGCCGCGCTCAACCGCGGCCTGGCGAACGCCAGTCACGACATCGTCGTCATGATGGACGGCGACACGGTCTTCGAACCGTCCACCGTCCGCGAACTCGTCCAGCCCTTCGGCGACCCGAAGGTCGGCGCCGTCGCGGGCAACGCGAAGGTCGGCAACAGGGACAGCCTCATCGGCGCCTGGCAGCACATCGAGTACGTGATGGGCTTCAACCTGGACCGCCGCATGTACGACGTCCTGCGCTGCATGCCGACCATCCCGGGCGCCGTGGGTGCCTTCCGGCGCTCGGCGCTGGCGCCCATCGGCGGCATGAGCGACGACACCCTCGCCGAGGACACCGACGTCACCATGGCCCTGCACCGCGCGGGCTGGCGCGTCGTCTACGCCGAGAACGCCCGCGCCTGGACCGAGGCCCCGGAGACCGTCCAGCAGCTGTGGTCCCAGCGCTACCGCTGGTCCTACGGCACCATGCAGGCCATCTGGAAGCACCGCCGCGCGGTGATCGAGAAGGGCCCCTCGGGCCGCTTCGGCCGCGTCGGCCTGCCCTTCGTCTCCCTGTTCATGGTCCTGGCGCCGCTGCTGGCCCCGCTGATCGACATCTTCCTGCTCTACGGCATCGTGTTCGGGCCGACGCAGAAGACCATCGTGGCGTGGCTGGGCGTGATGCTCCTGCAGGCGGTGTGCGCGGCGTACGCCTTCCGCCTCGACCGCGAACGCATGACCCACCTGATCTCGCTGCCCCTGCAGCAGATCCTCTACCGCCAGCTCATGTACGTCGTGCTGCTGCAGTCCTGGATCACCGCGCTCACCGGCGGCCGTCTGCGCTGGCAGAAGCTGCGCCGCACCGGTGTCGTCGAGGCCCCCGGCGGGGTCCCGGGCCAGCGTGCGGGCAGCGGCAATGATCGGAGGCCCGTGGCATGACCCACGGATACACGACCGGTACGGGTCCGGACCCGGCCGGCCGGCACGGCACGCCGTACGGGGAGGACCCGTACGGCACCCGGCAGGCGGCGGAGGGACGAGGGACCCCGCCCGGGACGGACCCGTACGGGACCCGCTCCTGGGACCCGTTCGCAAAACCGCCCAGGGACCCGTCCGGCACCCCGCGGGCGGAGGACGTGGACGCGTTCCCCGGGGCGCCCTACGCCGTCCCCCGGCAGCGCACCACGGAGCCCGCGCCGCCCGCACACGTGACGGCGCCCGTGCCGGCACCGGTGGCGGCGCCCGTGGAGACCGCGCCCGCAGCGGAGCCCGCGCCCGCCGCCGGCCCGGCGGCCCCGAAGAAGCCGGGCCGCGACCGCTACCTCGACCTGCTGCGTTCCATCGCCCTGGTCCGCGTCGTGGTCTACCACCTCTTCGGCTGGGCCTGGCTGACCGTCCTGTTCCCGTCGATGGGCGTGATGTTCGCGCTGGCCGGATCGCTGATGGCGCGGTCGCTGAAGCGCCCGGCGATGAGCGTGATCCGCAGCCGCGTCCGCCGGCTCCTGCCGCCCATGTGGGCGTTCGGCGCGGTCGTGCTGGCGATGCTGTTCATGAGCGGCTGGAACCCGGCCGAGGACCCCGACCACGGCGACACCTGGGGTCTGCTCTCGCTGTTCAACTACCTCGTCCCGATCGGCGCCCCGCCCTACCCGTGGCACATCGGCTCCCCGTCGGGGCTGCTGGACGACACCTGGGCGGTGCAGGCCGCCGGGCCCCTGTGGTACCTGCGTGCCTACCTGTGGTTCGTCCTCGCGTCCCCGCTGCTGCTGTGGGCGTTCCGCCGGGCCCCCTGGCCGACGCTGCTGGCCCCGCTGGGGCTGACGGCGATCGTCGGCACGGGCCTGGTGAAGATCCCCGGCGAGACGGGCAACGCGGTCACCGACTTCGCGGTGTACGGCGGCTGCTGGGTCCTCGGCTTCGCCCACCACGAGGGCCTGCTGAAGAAGATCCCGCGCTACATCACCGTCTCCGGTGCCTCCCTGGTGATGGCCTTCGGCCTGTGGTGGGCCTCGGGCCACCTGGGCGCCGACGGCTGGGACCTCAACGACATCCCGCTGGCCCAGGCCACCTGGTCCTTCGGCTTCGTCGTGATCCTGCTGCAGTACTCCCCGTCCTGGCAGGAGCTGCCGGGGCGGCTGGCCAAGTGGGACCGGCTGGTGACCCTGTCCAACAACCGGGCGGTCACCATCTACCTGTGGCACAACATGCTGATCATGCTGACGATCCCGATCGTCGACCTGCTCTACAGGATCCCGTTCCTGCAGAACGAGCGCGGCGTGAACGCCATCTCCGACGCGTACACGCTCTGGATGTTCGCCGTCGTCTGGCCGCTGATCGGCCTCATGGTCCTCGCCGTCGGCTGGGTCGAGGACCTCGCCGCGAAGCGCAGGCCACGCCTGTGGCCGAACGGCACGAAGCCCTCCGCCGGCAGGCGCACCACCGGCAGGCGCACCGGCACCGGCGCGGCACACCGGGGCTGACGAACGGATTCCGCGGGCCGCCTTCCTCACGTACCGGCGTACGGGAGGAAGGCGGCCCGCGGTGTTTCCGCCGGGCGAAGTCAGCGCAGAAGAAGCAGCACGGCCAGCGCGACGAGCAGCGAGTCGATCCGGTCCAGCAGACCGCCGGAGCCGGGCAGCCAGCGACCGGCGTCCTTGGCCCGTGCCCCTCGCTTGACCATGGACTCGAGGAGGTCACCGGCCGGACCGCCGACCGCCACCGCGACCGCCGTCGGCCAGCTCAGCGCGGACAGCACCGCGAGTACGCCGAGACCGGCCGCGGCCCCGGCCAGGGTTCCGCTCCACCGCTTGGCCGGTGACAGGGGCGACAGCCGTGGCCCGCCGAGCCCCCGGCCCGCGAAGTACGCGGCGATGTCGGCGACCGAGACCGCCGCGAACAGCGCGAGCGCCTCCGCCCCGAGCGGCACCAGGGCGGCCGTCACACTCAACCAGGCCAGCCCGAGCAGGCCGGCGCTCAACCGGTGCAGGCCGTGGTCGGCGTCGCCGGCCAGGAGCGGCACCGCGGCCACCGCGAGCGCGCCGGCCGCGAGCACCCGGAGCACCTGTCCGGGGGCCAGCCAGGCGGCCAGCACCACACCTGTCACCGCCGTGGCCAGCACGATCCGGTCCCACCGGCCCAGCAGCATCAGCCCGCCGAACTCCATGACCGCGATCACCCCGACGACGACGGCGAGGGCCGCGGCTCCCGGGCGGCCCCACCAGAACGCGCCGGTGACGAGCGGCACTCCGACCGCCCAGGCACACCACCGGACCATCAGCTCACGTCGCCGGGACGCCGCCACCGCGATGCCGCTCAGCGCCAACGCCCCACCGAGGCAGGGCGCCAGGGACGCCACGGTGATCACCGGGCGGATCCGGCGACAGGCGTGTCCGCGGGCATCGGAACGAGCGGGGCCCGACCGGGCCGCAGCTCGTGCAGGGCGGCCCGGCACGCGGCCACGATGCGGGCGTTCTCGTCGGTGTCCTTGACCGCGATGCGTACGGTGCGCCCCCGGTACTCCGACGACAGCGGAGACAGGTCGCGCAGGTAGACGTCGTGCCGACGGCACGCGTTCACCAACTGCGCGGCGTACGGCCCGCCGGCGGGCAGGGTCAGGGTGAGGAAGTTCGCCACGGACTCCTCGACCTCCACGGCCTCGTGCAGCGCGGCCAGACCGGCGGCCAGCTGCCGGCGCAGCGCATGGGTACGGCGCCAGCAGCCGCTGTAGTACGCCGGGTCGCGCAGGGCCGCCACCGCGGCCAGTTGCGCCGGGAGACTCACCGGCCAGGGCGGCGTCCACCGGCGCAGATGCGCCGCGGTGGCCGGCTCGGCCACGAGGTACGCGGCCCGCACACCGGAGAGCGCGTACATCTTGGACAGCGAGCTGCAGACCACCACCCGCGGGTCCGTCGCGGCGAGGCCGGCGAGCGACTCGCTCAGGCCGACGTAGCCCAGGTAGGCCTCGTCGATCCACCAGCGGGTCCGGCCCGGCGCGGCGGCGATCAGCGAGCGCAGCTCCGCGGCCGGCGCGTGACGTCCGGTCGGGTTGTTCGGGTTGACCACCACCACGAGGTCGTAGCGACCGGTCCCGACGGCAGCGGACAGCCGGTCCGGATCGATCCGCCAGCCGTCTTCGCGCCGCAGCCGGAACCGGTCCACCCGGCATCCGATCACCTTCTCCGTGACATGGGCGTACTCGCCGTAGCCCGGGTCCGTCAGAAGCACCCTGCTCCCCGGGGTCAGCCACCGGCCGAACGCCCTGAAGATCAGGTCGGACGAGCCGGCGCCGACCGCGAGCGTCTCCACCGGCAGCGCCCGGGCGGCGGCGATCTCCGCCAGCAGTCCCCCGGCGTCGGCCGGCGGTGAGGTCCGGGCGGCCCAGGCCGGGTCCTCCGCGAGTGCCGCCCGCACCCCGGGGGCCGGCGGGAACCAGGCGTCCAGCACGTCGGCCGCGACGATCCGACGGCGGCGGTGCAGGCTGCGGAAGTCCGTGCCGATGGCGGTGAACGAGGCGCCACCGTGCTCACAGCCGTCCGGGCGGGGCGCGAACGCCATGTCCAGCCGCCAGTCCACGCCGGACCGCAGACGCTCCCACGCGGTGCGGTGGCGGCTCATCACGGTCCTCGTCAGCTCGGTCACGCTGCCGGTCAGCACCTCGAACGTCAGCGCACCACTGTGAACGGTCCGTCCGACCCGGCGCAGCCCGACGTTCGTGTACATGTCCAGCAGCTCGGTGCGGCCCATCGCCACGATCCGGCGACCGCCCCGGGCGGCGATCCAGCGCAGCGCCGCGTACATCAGCAGAGGTGCCGCCGCGGTAGTCCGCCAGCGAGGCTCGACGGTGAGGATCCGGACCTCGAACAGATCGTCCTCGGCCAGCAGCGGCAGCTCGTCCCGGGTCAGGTACTTGTCCAGCGCGTACCGCCCCAGCCAGGGCGGAGTCAGGCCGACGAAGCCGATGCGGGCCGTTCCCCGCGCCGCGACCAGGTAGACGTTGTCGCCGTCCAGCCCGTCGCGGAGCCGGCCGGACGGATCCGGTGCGTGCTGGCCCAGCTCCCGGGCGTACACCCGGTGGCGCAGTTCGTGGATCCACTCCACGTCCTCCGGTGTGGCGACGCGCAGCTCCAGGGCACGGCTCATGAGCACCTCTCTTCATGCGGGACGGTGCTCCATCGTGGAAGACCCCGTCCGACCGTGCCAGGGGCGACCGACGCAGCCGCTCTGAGTACGGGTACTCAGCTTGTCGTTCAACCCGGCCCGGGCGTGATCGTCGGCGATGGGCCTCCGTCCTCGCCGGGGGCGGGCTTCACGGTGCCGGGCGGAGTGGCGTCAGGTCCGTTCCTACGGGATCACCACGCTGGGCGGAGTGCTCTTCGGCGCGTGGGCCTGACGGCCGGGGCCGGTGTCCTCTCATCCCGCTCTCCCGCGAGGTGAGAGCAACGTTCCCCGGTGGTCACGGAGAGCCCCACCGGGCCGAAACGCGGCCCGCCTAGCTTCGGCGCGACCGAGCCCCGGAGCGTGTGGAGGCGTCATGACTGTCCCTGGCGGTGGCCGCTGGATCCGGCACTGGGATCCCGAGGACGAGACCTTCTGGAAGGAGACGGGGGAGCGGATCGCCCGGCGGAACCTGTTCTTCTCCGTCCTCTCCGAGCACATCGGGTTCTCGGTGTGGACGCTGTGGTCCGTGCTGGTGCTCTTCATGGGGCCCGAGTACGGGCTGACGCCGGCCGACAAGTTCCTGCTGACGTCCGTGGTGACCCTGGTGGGGGCGGTGGTGCGGGTGCCGTACACCTTCGCCGTCGCGGTCTTCGGCGGGCGGAACTGGACGGTCGTCTCCGCCGGGCTGCTGCTGGTGCCGACGGTGGCCGCCTTCGCGGTGATGGAGCCGGGGACGTCCTTCTCGACGTTCCTCCTGGTCGGCATGGTGGCCGGCATCGGCGGCGGCAACTTCGCCTCCTCCATGACCAACATCAACGCCTTCTTCCCGCTGCGGGAGAAGGGCTGGGCGCTCGGCCTCAACGCCGGGGGCGGGAACATCGGCGTGCCGGTCATCCAGCTCACGGCGCTCGCGATCATCGGGGCGGGCGGCGGGCCGCGGGTACTGCTCGGCGTCTACATCCCGCTGATCCTGGTGGCCGCCGTCCTCGCCGCCCGCCACATGGACAACCTCGCCTCCGTGAAGAACGACACCGGGGCCGTCAGGGACGCCGCCCGGGACGCCCACACCTGGATCATGGCGGCGCTGTACATCGGCACGTTCGGGTCCTTCATCGGCTACAGCTTCGCCTTCGGGCAGGTGCTGCAGACCCAGTTCGGGCGGACCCCGCTGCAGGCGGCGTACCTGACCTTCATCGGGCCGCTGCTCGGCTCCCTCGTCCGGCCGCTGGGCGGCAGGCTCGCCGACCGGTACGGCGGCGCGCGGATCACCCTGGGGAACTTCGTCGCCATGGCCGCCGCCACCGGCGCGCTCGTCGCGGCGAGCACGGCGAAGTCGCTCCCGCTGTTCGTCGCCGTGTTCGTGGTGCTGTTCGTGCTCAGCGGGCTCGGCAACGGGTCGGCGTTCAAGATGATCCCCGGGATCTTCCAGAACAAGGCGCTCGCCCAGGGGCTGACGGGGGAGGACGCCGTGGCGTACGGGCGGCGGCTCTCCGGCGCCTCCATGGGGCTGATCGGCGCCGTCGGCGCGCTCGGCGGCGTCGCCGTCAACCTCGCCTTCCGGCAGTCCTTCCTCTCCGTCGGCTCCGGCACCGGCGCCTTCCTCGCCTTCCTCGCCTACTACGCCGTCTGCCTCGCCGTCACCTGGGCGGTGTACCTCCGCCGCCCCGCCGTACGCGTGCCGGACGGCCCGGCGGGCACGGCGGAGGCGGCGGACCCGGCGGAGGACAAGGGCGGGTCCGGTTACGCCCGGGTGTGACGTAACACTGGTGACACGCGGAGGAACCGAGCCCGTCACGCGCCGTTGGCAGGCTCGGCCGCCGTGCAGGCGCAACGACGACCGGGACGATCGGGACGAGAGTGATGGACGACGAACAGCAGCACCCCGAACACGGCCCCCTCGCCGGCTTCACCGTGGGCGTGACCGCCGCCCGCCGGGCCGACGAACTGGGCACGCTGCTCCGGCGGCGCGGTGCCGCCGTCCTGCACGCCCCGGCGCTCAGGATCGTGCCGCTCGCCGACGACAGCGAACTGCTGGCCGCGACCGAGCAGCTCATCGGCCGGGCGCCGGACGTCGTCGTGGCCACCACCGCCATCGGTTTCCGGGGTTGGATCGAGGCCGCCGACGGCTGGGGACTCGGCGACGCCCTGCTGAAGCGGCTGGGCACGGTGGAGCTGCTCGCCCGGGGCCCCAAGGTGAAGGGCGCGGTGCGGGCCGCCGGGCTGACGGAACGGTGGTCGCCGTCGTCCGAGTCGATGGCCGAGGTGCTGGACCGGCTCCTGACGGAGGGCGTCGACGGCCGCCGGGTCGCCGTACAGCTGCACGGCGAGCCGCTGCCGGGCTTCGTCGAGGCGCTGCGGGAGGCCGGCGCGGAGGTCGTGGGTGTGCCCGTCTACCGGTGGCTGCCGCCGGAGGACCTCGGGCCCGTCGACCGGCTGCTGGACGCCGCCGTCGCGCGGGGCGTGGACGCCGTGACGTTCACCAGCGCGCCCGCCGCCGTGTCCTTCCTGGGCCGCGCCGAGGAGCGCGGCCTGCTGCCCGGGCTGCTCGACGCCCTCGGCCACGACGTGCTGCCCGCCTGCGTCGGCCCGGTGACCGCGGTGCCGCTCCAGGCGCACGGCGTCGACACGGTGCAGCCCGAACGCTTCCGCCTCGGCCCGCTCGTGCAGGTGCTGTGCCAGGAACTCCCCGTCCGGGCGCGGGTGTTGCCGGTCGCCGGGCACCGGGTGGAGATCCGCGGGCACGCGGTGCTGGTCGACGGGGAGCTCAGGACCGTACCGCCCGCCGGCATGGCCCTGCTGCGGGCGCTGTCCCGGCGGCCGGGCTGGGTCGTGTCCCGCGCCGACCTGCTGCGGGCGCTGCCCGGCACCGGGCGCGACGAGCACGCCGTGGAGACGGCGATGGCCCGGCTGCGCACCGCCCTCGGGACGCCGAAGCTGATCCAGACGGTGGTGAAGCGCGGCTACCGGCTGGCCCTGGACCCGGCCACGGACGCGAAGTACGCGGACGACTGACCACCGGCCCGGGGGCGTGCGCCGCGATGCGGTCGGCGGGAGGGGTTCCGGGCGGGGGAGCGGGCGGGCACTGTAGAGGGAGCGGCCCGTCCGCTCCCCTTCCCGCCCCTTCGCCGGGCGACTCCTAGGCGGTGACAGGAACATGGCACTGGGTACGGCGACAGACCCGTACGAGCTGCGGTTCGACACCGGGCGGATCTGCCTGGACCTCCTCGTCACCACCCACCCCGTCGAACGGCTCGCCTCCACGGCGGCGCTGCGCGCCTGGATCACCGGCTCCGGACTCGTCCCGCCGGGCACGTCCCTGGCCCACGCCGACGCCTCCTGGCTGGCCGGTTTCCGTGAACTGCGCTGCCGGATCGCCCTCCTGGTGCGCACCCGCGTCCCACACCCCACCGGACCCGCCGCCCCCGCCGGACCCGCCGCCCCCGGGCCCTACGACCTCGCCCTCGCCCGGGTCAACGACCTGGCCCTCGCCGCGCCCCCGGCCCCCCGCGCGGTGCGCGGCGAGGACGGGACACTGGTGCGGGAACTGACCGCGCCGCCGGAGTGCGCCGCACTGCTCGGCGCCCTCGCCCGGGACGCCGTGGACCTGCTCACCGACCCCGTCGCCCGGGCGCGCCTGAGGCAGTGCGAGGGCGACAACTGCCCCATCGTGTACGTCGACACGTCCCGGGGGCGACGCCGGCGCTGGTGCTCCAGCGAGGTCTGCGGCAACCGCGAGCGCGTCGCCCGGCACCGCCGCCGCGCCGCCCTCGCCCGCTGAGGCCGGCGGGACGCCCCACGCCGCCGGGGCGGGTTCCGCCGGACCACCCGTGGCCTCCCGGCCCCCCTTCGCGTACGGTTGACGGCTGCCCAGCACGTCAGAAGGGGGCCCGGTGGCCGCACAGGCACAACAGGATTCGGCGGTCGACACGGTGCACGACTCCGCACGTGACTCCGCGCACGACTCCGTACACGAATCCGTACGGAATTCCGCGCACGACCCCGCGCACGATTCCGTGCGCGACCCCGCACGCGACTCCGTGCGCGACCGGGAGATCCGCGGGGAGCAGGCGCACCTGGACCGGGTGTACCGCCGCCTGGAGGAGAAGATCCACGAGGCGGAGTTCCTCATGGAGGACGCCGCCCGGCGCGGCCAGGTCGGCACACCCGGCGCGCTCGCCGAGCGCGACGCCCAGGTCTTCCGGGCCGGCATCCACCTCAACCGCCTGAACAACGAGTTCGAGGACTTCCTCTTCGGCCGCATCGACCTGCTCCCCGGCAAGGACGGCAAGAAGGGCCCCGACGGCGCCTACACGGCCGTGGAGCCCGCCGAGGGCGCCATACGGCCCGACGACACCGCCGACATCGCCGAGACCCTGCACATCGGCCGCATCGGCGTCCTGGACGAGGACTACACGCCGCTGGTCATCGACTGGCGGGCGCCCGCCGCCGCGCCCTTCTACCGCTCCACGCCGGTCGACCCCGGCCGGGTCGTGCGCCGCCGGGTCATCCGCTCCAAGGGGCGGCGCGTCCTCGGCGTCGAGGACGACCTGATGCGGCCCGGGATCACGGCACGCCTGGACGGCGAGGAACTGGCCGTCATCGGCGACGGCGCCCTGATGGCCGCCCTCGGCCAGGCCCGCACCCACTCCATGCGGGACATCGTCGCCTCCATCCAGGCCGAGCAGGACCTGGTGATCCGCGCCCCCGCCGCCTCCGTGACGTACGTCGAGGGCGGTCCCGGCACCGGCAAGACCGCCGTCGCCCTGCACCGCGCGGCCTACCTGCTCTACCAGGACCGGCGCCGGTACGCGGGCGGCATCCTGATCGTCTCGCCGACCCCGCTGCTCGTGGCCTACACCGAGGGCGTGCTGCCCTCCCTGGGCGAGGAGGGGCAGGTCGCCATCCGCGCCATCGGCTCGCTCGTCGACGGCGCCGAGGCCACGCTGTACGACTCCCCGGCCGTCGCCCGTGCCAAGGGCTCCTCGCGGATGCTCAGGGTGCTGCGCAAGGCCGCGCGCGGGGCGCTGGAGCCGGACGGCTCGCCGACGCTGCTGCGGGTCGTCGCCTTCGGCCGGCGCCTCGAACTGGACGCCGGGGAGCTCGCCGCCGTCCGCCGCACCGTCCTCGGCGGCACGGCGCCCGTCAACCTGCTGCGCCCCCGCGCCCGCCGGCTGCTCCTGGACGCCCTGTGGGCCAAGTCCGGCGCCGCCGGCCGCCACAGCGACCCCGAGCTCGCCGCCGAGCTGCGGTCCTCCTTCGACGAGGACGTCACCTCCGAGGACTCCTTCCTCGCCTTCCTGGACGCCTGGTGGCCGGAGCTGACGCCCGGGGCCGTGCTGGAGGCCATGGGGGACGAGAAGCGCCTGGGCCGCTGGGCCCGGCGGATCCTCAACCCCGGCGAGATCCGCAAGGTGGCCCGGTCGCTGCGCCGCGAGGGTCACTCCGTGCACGACATCGCCCTGCTCGACGAGCTCCAGGCCGTCCTCGGCACCCCGGCCCGCCCCCGCAAGCGGCGCGAGCTGGACCCGCTGGACCAGCTCACCGGCCTGGAGGAGCTGATGCCGCAGCGCGAGGAGACGCAGCGGGAGCGCGCCGAGCGCCTCGCGCAGGAGCGCACCGAGTACGCGCACGTCATCGTGGACGAGGCGCAGGACCTCACGCCCATGCAGTGGCGGATGGTCGGCCGCCGCGGCCGGCACGCCACGTGGACCGTCGTCGGCGACCCGGCGCAGTCCTCCTGGTCCGACCCCGACGAGGCGGCGGCGGCCCGCGACGAGGCCCTGGGCTCCCGTCCCCGGCGCCGCTTCGAGCTCACCGTGAACTACCGCAACCCGGCCGAGATCGCCGAGCTGGCCGCCAGGGTGCTCGCCCTCGCCATGCCGGGCGCCGAGGCGCCGGCGGCCGTCCGCTCCACCGGCGTCGAGCCGCGCTTCGCCGTCGCCGGGGACTCCCCGGCCGGCACCGTCCGGGCGGAGGCGGCCAGGCTGCTGGGCCTCGTCGACGGCACCGTCGGCGTCGTCGTCGCCATGAACCGCCGCGAGGAGGCCCGCCGCTGGCTCGCCGGGCTCGGCGACCGCGTGGTGGCGCTGGGCAGCCTGGAGGCCAAGGGCCTGGAGTACGACGCGACCGTCGTCGTCTCCCCGGCCGAGATCGCGGACGAGTCACCGGCCGGGCTGCGCGTGCTCTACGTCGCCCTGACCCGGGCGACCCAGCAGCTGACGATCGTCTCCGGCGACCGGGACGAGCCGGACGCCGCCGGGGTGCCGGACCTGCTGCGCGACTGAGGGACCCGGACACGGCGAGAGGCCCGCACCGTCGTCGGACGGTGCGGGCCTCTCGCGGTGTTGCGTCTGAGTGACACCGACCCGCCATGCTCGCCTCGCGGCAAGTGGTCGCTCGTAGCGACGAAGGTTGGGCCCGGGGGCTTGGATCGGGCCGGTGCCACATCCACGGTAACAAACGATCCCCGCGGGACCATTCCCGTCCCGCGAGTTCTTTTCCCGGCCGCCCCTCGGCCGCCCCGCGACCGCTCCCCGGCCGCTCCCCGGCCGCTCCCCGGCCGCTCCCCGGCCTGGGCCACGGGCCGGGCCCCGTGGCCCGGGAACCTCTTCCCCCGACGCCCAGCTTCTCGTATGGTGGAAACAGTTTTCCGAAAGTGATCGTCCTTCGGCAGGACGGAGCGCGAACAAAAAGTTCGCAATCCGGGGCGGCTACCACGTACGCGGTGGTAGGTGCGACGATCGGACGGCACAACACGCGACACGGTGAAAGCAGAGGAAGTCGGCCATGGCAACGGCGCCCAGCGTCTCCTACTCGATGACCATCCGGTTGGAGGTGCCCGCGAGCGGAACGGCCGTCTCGCAGCTCACCACCGCCGTGGAGTCCTCCGGCGGCTCGGTCACCGGCCTCGACGTCACCGCGTCCGGGCACGACAAGCTCCGCATCGACGTCACCATCGCGGCCGGCTCCACCTCCCACGCCGACGAGATCGTCGAGCAGCTCCGCGGCATCGAGGGCGTCGTCCTCGGCAAGGTCTCCGACCGTACGTTCCTGATGCACCTCGGCGGCAAGATCGAGATGGCGTCGAAGCACCCCATCCGCAACCGTGACGACCTGTCCATGGTCTACACGCCCGGCGTGGCCCGCGTCTGCATGGCCATCGCCGAGAACCCCGAGGACGCCCGGCGCCTGACCATCAAGCGCAACTCCGTCGCGGTCGTGACGGACGGCTCGGCGGTGCTGGGCCTCGGCAACATCGGCCCGAAGGCCGCGCTGCCGGTCATGGAGGGCAAGGCGGCCCTGTTCAAGCGGTTCGCCGGCATCGACGCCTGGCCGATCTGCCTGGACACCCAGGACGCCGACGCGATCGTCGAGATCGTCAAGGCCATCGCCCCGGGCTTCGCCGGCATCAACCTGGAGGACATCTCCGCGCCGCGCTGCTTCGAGATCGAGGCCCGGCTGCGCGAGGCCCTCGACATCCCCGTCTTCCACGACGACCAGCACGGCACCGCCATCGTCGTCCTCGCCGCCCTCACCAACGCCCTGCGCGTGGTGGGCAAGCCCATCGAGAACGTGCGCGTCGTCATGTCCGGCGCCGGCGCGGCCGGCACGGCCATCCTCAAGCTGCTGCTGGCCGCCGGCGTGAAGAACGCGGTCGTCGCCGACATCCACGGCGTCGTGCACGCCGGCCGCGCCGACCTCGTCGACGCCGCCCCGGAGTCGGCCCTGCGCTGGATCGCCGACAACACCAACCCCGAGGGCCTGACCGGCACGCTGAAGGAGGCGGTGCACGGCGCCGACGTCTTCATCGGCGTCTCCGCCCCCAACGTCCTGGACGGCGACGACGTGGCCGCCATGGCCGACGACGCGATCGTGTTCGCGCTCGCGAACCCGGACCCCGAGGTCGACCCGGCGGTCGCCCGCCGGACGGCGGCCGTGGTGGCCACCGGCCGCTCCGACTTCCCGAACCAGATCAACAACGTGCTGGTCTTCCCGGGCGTCTTCCGCGGCCTGCTGGACGCCCAGTCCCGCACGGTCAACACCGAGATGATGCTGGCCGCCGCGAAGGCCCTCGCCGACGTGGTGACCGAGGACGAGATCAACCCGAACTACATCATCCCGAGCGTCTTCAACGACAAGGTCGCCGGTGCCGTCGCCGGTGCCGTCCGGGAGGCGGCGAAGGCCGCCGGAGTGACGGCGTAGGACCCGCCGAGGGGGGAAGCGGCGGCTCGCACCGGGGCTGTGAGGATCGCCACGGGGGGCCGCCGCGTCGGCGCGTCGCGGAACGGAGGCCCTCCGGCCGCCCTCTAGGGTGGCGCAAGGCCCGGGCCCCGGACATGACTCCCAAGAGTGTTCTCGCGACTCCTGAGGGGTGCCGGATTGGCATTACCGCCACCGGTGCAGGCAGGATGCCTCTCTGGGCGCGAGGGTCCGACGCCGGACCCGGGTGAGGGAACTGTCCGAGGGCCCTGGCAGCATCGGCTTTCGCTGTGCCTGAACATGCGGCTCCGCCGCGTGGCACGCGTCAACGGCAAGAAGAACACGGGAGTAACAACATGAACCGCAGTGAGCTGGTGGCCGCGCTGGCCGACCGCGCCGAGGTGACCCGCAAGGACGCCGACGCCGTGCTGGCCGCGTTCGCCGAGGTCGTCGGCGACATCGTCTCCAAGGGCGACGAGAAGGTCACCGTCCCCGGCTTCCTGACCTTCGAGCGCACGCACCGTGCCGCTCGCACCGCCCGCAACCCGCAGACCGGCGAGCCCATCCAGATCCCGGCCGGCTACAGCGTGAAGGTCTCCGCGGGCTCCAAGCTCAAGGAAGCCGCCAAGGGCAAGTAAGCGTTCGCGCTCCGCTTCGAGCGCCGGGTGACTGCGCCGGCCGTGCGTGCGGCCTGCGGGCCGGGCGTGGCTGGTCGCGCAGTTCCCCGCGCCCCTGACGGGGCGCTCGTCACATTGCCGATGGGGCGGTCACCCGAGACCGGGTGACCGCCCCATCGGCGTGTTCGCAGTAGTTATCCGAGGGCCTTGCCCGGCAGCTCCACCTTCGCGCCCAGTTCCACGAGCTTCTCCAGGAAGTTCTCGTAGCCCCGGTTGATCAGGTCGATGCCGTGGACCCGGGACGTGCCCTGGGCCGCGAGGGCGGCGATCAGGTACGAGAAGCCGCCGCGCAGGTCGGGGATGACCAGGTCGGCGCCCTCCAGCCGGGTCGGACCGGAGACGACCGCGGAGTGCAGGAAGTTGCGCTGGCCGAAGCGGCAGTCGGAGCCGCCCAGGCACTCGCGGTAGAGCTGGATGTGGGCGCCCATCTGGTTGAGCGCGGAGGTGAAGCCGAGCCGGGACTCGTAGACCGTCTCGTGGACGATGGACAGGCCCGTGGCCTGCGTCAGGGCGACCACCAGGGGCTGCTGCCAGTCCGTCTGGAAGCCCGGGTGCACGTCCGTCTCCAGGGCGATGGACTTCAGCTGCCCGCCCGGGTGCCAGAAACGGATGCCCTCGTCGTCGATCTCGAAGGCGCCGCCCACCTTCCGGAAGGTGTTCAGGAACGTCATCATCGACCGCTGCTGGGCGCCGCGGACGTAGACGTTGCCCTCGGTCGCCAGCGCCGCCGACGCCCAGGAGGCGGCCTCCAGGCGGTCCGACAGGGCGCGGTGGGTGTAGCCGCCCAGCTCGTCCACGCCCGTGACGCGGATCGTGCGGTCGGTGTCCATCGCGATGATCGCGCCCATTTTCTGCAGGACGCAGATCAGGTCCTCGATCTCCGGCTCCACGGCCGCGTTGGACAGCTCGGTGACGCCCTCGGCGAGCACCGCCGTCAGCAGCACCT
Source organism: Streptomyces sp. NPDC006384 (assembly GCF_042870695.1). Lineage (NCBI taxonomy): Bacteria > Bacillati > Actinomycetota > Actinomycetes > Kitasatosporales > Streptomycetaceae > Streptomyces > Streptomyces sp. NPDC006384. The sequence goes on along the minus strand of NZ_JBIAHR010000018.1, from coordinate 86,207 downwards.
GCTCGGTCGCGCCGACGGACGGGTACGGCAGCCTGATCTTGGTGCCGCGCAGCCGCTGCGGGGCCTCCAGGTACTGGCCGTCCGCACGCTTCTCGATCCTCGCGCCGAACTGCCGCAGCACCTCGAAGTGGAAGTCGATGGGCCGGCCGCCGATGTCGCAGCCGCCCAGGCCCGGGATGAACGCGTGGCCGAGGCGGTGCAGCAGCGGGCCGCAGAACAGGATCGGGATGCGCGACGAACCCGCGTGGGCGTCGATGTCGGCGACGTTCGCGCTCTCCACGTGGGAGGGGTCGAGGACCAGCTCGCCGGGCTCCTCGCCCGGGCGGACGGTCACCCCGTGCAGCTGCAGCAGCCCGCGTACGACCCGCACGTCGCGGATGTCCGGCACATTGCGCAGCCGGCTCGGCGCACTGCCCAGCAGGGCGGCCACCATGGCCTTCGGCACGAGGTTCTTCGCCCCGCGGACCCGGATCTCGCCCTCCAGCGGGGTTCCGCCGTGGACAAGCAGTACGTCATCAGCGCCGTTGACGGTCATGAATCTCGCGTTCCGTGGGTGGGGGGCAGGGGCCAGAAGGGAAAGGGTAGTCGCCCCGGACACCCCTTCCGTAAGCCCGAGGCGGGTCCGGCGGCCCCGGGATGTGTCACAACACGAACCGTTCACCGGCGGGCACGTGCCGTCACCGCGCCGGGGTGTGCGCGGGCGCGCGTTCACCCCCGTGCCCCCGATTGCCTCCCCACGGAGGGGGAACATGCGGGATCATGTCAGGCATGACCGAGGTGTCCTCGCTCACGGGGCGGCTGCTCGTGGCAACGCCCGCCCTGGCGGACCCGAACTTCGAGCGTGCGGTGGTGCTCCTCCTCGACCACGACGAGGAGGGCTCCCTCGGTGTCGTCCTCAACCGCCCCACCCCCGTCGACGTGGGCGACATCCTGGACGGCTGGGCGGCCCTCGCCGGCGAGCCCGGCGTCGTCTTCCAGGGCGGCCCGGTCTCGCTGGACTCGGCCCTCGGCGTCGCCGTCGTCCCCGGCGCCGCGGCCGGCGAGGCGGCCCCGCTGGGCTGGCGGCGGGTGCACGGCGCGATCGGCCTGGTCGACCTGGAGGCACCGCCGGAGCTGCTGGCCCCCGCCGTCGGCGCGCTGCGCATCTTCGCCGGGTACGCCGGCTGGGGCCCCGGCCAGCTGGAGGCCGAGCTGACGGAGGGCGCCTGGTACGTGGTGGAGTCCGAGCCGGGCGACGTCTCCTGCCCCGACCCCGCAAGACTCTGGCGTGAGGTCCTGCGCCGCCAGCGCAGCGAGCTGGCGATGGTGGCGACGTACCCGGACGACCCTTCGCTCAACTGAAGCGTGTGAGCTTCAGTACCCTTGGCCTTTATGAGCACTCTCGAGCCCGAGCGCGGGACTGGTACGGGGACCCTCGTAGAGCCGACGCCGCAGGTGTCCCACGGTGACGGTGACCACGAGCGCTTCGCCCATTACGTCCAGAAGGACAAGATCATGGCGAGCGCCCTCGAAGGCACGCCCGTCGTGGCGCTGTGCGGCAAGGTCTGGGTACCGGGCCGCGACCCGAAGAAGTACCCGGTGTGCCCCATGTGCAAGGAGATCTACGAGTCCATGGGCGCCGGCGGCGACCAGGGCAAGGGCGGCGACAAGAAGTAGGAACCCCGGCAGGCCGGATTCCCGCGGCCCCGGAGCGTGCCCGCGCGCGCTCCGGGGCCGCGCCCGTCACACGCCCCGGCGGGCGGCGTTCCCCGCGGGGGCGGGGGATGGCAGCATCACGGTGATGACGCACACCGAGACGCACCCCGAGTCGCCCGACGGGACACCCGCCGAGGCTTCCGCCGGCCTGATCCCGGCTCCGCGCGCCGTCGAAGGCCCCCTGGGCGGCGGTGTCCCGCTCGACCGGGACACCACCCTGTGGGCCGCTCCCGGTACGGAGACCACGGAACGCTGGCTGCGCGCCGCGCTCGGCGCCGCCTTCGCGCTGCCGCTGCGGCCGGCGGCGCGGGACACCGTCGGCGTACGGCTGCTGCTGGACGACGCGCTGGAGCCGGAGGCGTACCGGCTGAGCGCGACCCGCGACGGGGGTGTCGAGATCCGCGGCGGCGGCCCCGCCGGCGTCTTCTGGGGTGCCCAGACCCTGCGGCAGCTCCTCGGCCCCGAGGCGTTCCGCCGGGCGCCCGTGCGGCCCCGCCCCGCCCCCGCGGTCCCGTACCAGGTCGTCGAGGACGCGCCCCGCTTCCGCTGGCGCGGCCTGATGCTGGACGTCGCCCGGCACTTCATGCCCAAGGACGGCGTCCTGCGGTACCTGGACCTGATGGCCGCCCACAAGCTCAACGTCCTGCACTGGCACCTGACGGACGACCAGGGCTGGCGGATCGAGATCAGGCGGTACCCGAGGCTCACCGAGACCGGATCCTGGCGGGCGCGCACCAAGTACGGCCACCGCGCCTCGCCGCTGTGGGAGGACAAGCCGCACGGCGGTTTCTACACCCAGGACGACATCCGGGAGATCGTCGCCTACGCCGCCGAACGGCACATCACCGTCGTCCCCGAGATCGACGTGCCCGGGCACTCGCAGGCCGCCATCGCCGCCTACCCGGAACTCGGCAACACCGACGTCGTCGACACCGCCTCGCTCACCGTCTGGGACACCTGGGGGGTGAACGAGAACGTCCTCGCCCCGGCCGACGGGACCCTGCGCTTCTACGAGGGCGTGTTCGAGGAGGTCCTCGACCTCTTCCCCTCGGAGTTCGTCCACATCGGCGGCGACGAGTGCCCCAAGGAGCAGTGGCGGCGCTCCCCGGCCGCCCAGGCCCGCATCGGGGAACTCGGACTCGCCGGCGAGGACGGACTCCAGGCATGGTTCGTCAAGCACTTCGACCGGTGGCTGACCGCGCGCGGACGCAGGCTCATCGGCTGGGACGAGATCCTGGAGGGCGGACTGGCCGAGGGCGCGGCCGTGTCGTCCTGGCGCGGGTACGCCGGCGGGGTAGCCGCCGCGCGCGCGGGACACGACGTGGTCATGTGCCCCGAGCAGCAGGTGTACCTGGACCACCGGCAGGACGCGGGCGAGGACGAGCCCGTGCCGATCGGGTACGTGCGCACCCTGGAGGACGTCTACCGGTTCGAGCCGGTTCCGCCGGAGCTGACGGCGGGCGAGGCCGCGCACGTGCTCGGCACCCAGGCGAACGTGTGGACCGAGGTGATGGAGGACCAGGCCCGGGTGGACTACCAGGTCTTCCCGAGGCTCGCCGCCTTCGCCGAGGTCGCCTGGAGCGCCCTGCCCGCCCCGGAGGAACGGGACTTCGCCGGCTTCGAGCGGCGCATGGCCGCCCACTACCGGCGCCTCGACGCCCTGGGTGTCGCCTACCGGCCGCCCGCCGGCCCCCTGCCCTGGCAGCGGCGCCCCGGCGTGCTCGGCCGGCCGATCGACGGGCCGCCGCCGGACAAGTGACGGTCGGCGTGCGGCGCGTGGCGGGCGGCGAGCGTCAAGTGACGGCCGGCAGAAGGCAAGCGGCAGACGACAAGCGAGAAAAAAGCTCCGGAACACCACCGAAGAGGGACAACTCCCGCACATCGCCGGTCAATGGCGATCCGGTGCGAAACGCCCCATCCCGCCGACGAGACGGGCGAATGCCTCCTAGCGGACCCCCGCGTCCGGGCCCTGCGAAGATGTGCCAGAGTTGCCACGTCCGCCCTGTCAGGTCGTACCGTACGGCAGCACGGGCGGGACCAGGTGGGACAGCGGGAAGGGGCAGTCGGTTTGACCACGCACGCACCGCAGGCGGCGCAGGCCGTCACGCTGCCCACGACTCTGGACGAGGCCGTGGCGGCGCTCGCCGCCATGCCCGCCGCCGTGCCGGTGGCGGGCGGCACCGACCTGATGGCCGCCGTCAACTCCGGTCAGCTCAGGCCCGCCGCGCTGGTCGGCCTCGGCCGCATCAGCGAGATCCGCGGCTGGCAGTACCAGGACGGCCACGCCCTGCTCGGCGCCGGACTCACCCACGCCCGCATGGGCCGCCCCGACTTCGCCGCCCTCATCCCGGCGCTCGCCGCCGCCGCGCGCGCCGCCGGCCCGCCGCACATCCGCAACGCGGGCACCCTGGGCGGCAACATCGCCTCCGCCGCCCCCACCGGGGACGCGCTCCCCGTGCTGGCCGCGCTGGAGGCGACCCTGATCATCGCGGGCCCGGGCGGGGCCCGCCGGGAGATGCCGGTCTCGCACCTGCTGGCCGGCATGGAGATGCTCCGCGCGGGCGAGCTCATCGGCTACGTGCGCGTGCCGCTGCTGCACGCGCCGCAGGTCTTCCTCAAGGCGACCGGCCGCACCGGGCCGGGCCGGGCGACGGCCTCCGTGTCCCTGGTCCTGGACCCCGCCCGGCGCGGGGTGCGCTGCGCGGTCGGCGCCATCGCGCCGATGCCGCTGCGGCCCCTGGAGGCCGAGCAGTGGGTGGCCTCGCTCATCGACTGGGACAACGGCCGCGCGATCGTCCCGGAGGCGCTGCACGCCTTCGGCGAGTACGTCGCCGCCGCCTGCGTCCCCGACGCGGCCCCGGACGGGGACGGTTCCGTGCCGCAGCTCCCGCCCGCCGTACTGCACCTGCGGCGCACCGTCGCCGCACTGGCCCGACGAGCACTGGGGAGGGCGCTGTCGTGACCGACGACCAGCACGGACAGGGCACGTCCCGGGGCGGCGGACGCTGGGACCCGCTGACCCAGGGCGACTACGACGACGGCGCCACCGCCTTCGTACAGCTTCCCGAGGGCGGCGTCGACGCGCTGCCGGCCTCCTCCGACAGCCCGCTCGCCGCACCCGGGCACGGCTATGTGCCGCCGCAGATCACGGTCGCGCCCGCCACGACCGCCGGGACGGACCCGGCGGCCACCGGCAGCTGGACGATGCCGTCCGCCCCGGCCGACGGCACGCAGTGGCACGCCCCGGAGACCGGGACGCGGCACGACGACGGGCAGCACGCCCCGGGGGCGGGCCACGAGCACGCCGGGTACGCGCAGCAGGACCCCTACGGCCAGGCCGCGGGGTACGACGTCCACGCCGGGCAGGACGACCGGTTCGCCCACCGGCCCGGCGCCACCGGCCAGTGGGACTTCTCCGGCGCCGCCGGCACGGACGGCACGGACGGTACGGCGGGGCAGCAGGCATCCGGCCACGACGTGACGGGGCAGTGGTCCGTCCCGGTCGCCGGCGGCGAACTCCCGGACGAGTCGGGCGAGTACAGTCCGTCGTCGCTGACCGGGCAGTGGGGCGGCACCGCACCGGCCACCCTGCCCGGCGGCGCCCCGGCCCCCTGGGCGGCCCAGCCGGCCGCACCCTCCTGGGAGCAGCGGACGGACCACGCGCACCAGCCCGGCGACGCGACCGCACCGGGGACGCCGCAGGCGCACCCGGCCGGTGACGCGTCCGCCACGGGAACGGCGCAGGCGCACCCGGCCGGTGACGAGACCGACGCCCGGACGGAACAGGCGCCTCGGCCCGATGACCCGTCCACCACCGGCATCCCGCACGCGCACCCCTCCGGCGACGGGACCGCTGCCGGGGCTTCGCACGTACCGGTACCCGGGGCCTCTCCCGAGCCGGCGGCCGACGCCCGGCCGGAGGCGCCCGCGGAGGCCGTCGGCACGACGTCCCCGGCACCGTCGGCGGACGAGACGGTGACCGGTGACACGGAAGAGACCGAAGAGACCGAAGAGGCCGAAGAGGCCCCTGTGGGCGCCGCGGAGCCGTCGTCGGAGACGTCCGCCGGCGAGGAGCCGGAGCCCGGGCCGGAGGACGCCGAGAAGCCGTCGGCGGCCTCGGAACCGGTCACGGAACCGGTCACGGACGCGGACCCGTCGTCGGCGACCGAGCCCGTGACGCGGGACGACACCGGCCCGGAACACCCCGCGGACCCCGGCGCCCCCGCCGAGGACGCCCCGGGCGAGCCGGCCCCCGCCGAGGAGGCCCCGGCTCCGGAGCCCGTTCCGGCCGTGCCGCACGAGGAACGTCCCCTCGCCTCGTACGTGCTCCGCGTCAACGACGCCGACCGCCCTGTCACCGACGCCTGGATCGGCGAGTCCCTGCTGTACGTGCTGCGCGAGCGGCTCGGCCTCGCCGGCGCCAAGGACGGCTGCTCGCAGGGCGAGTGCGGGGCCTGCAACGTCCAGGTCGACGGCCGGCTGGTCGCCTCCTGCCTGGTCCCGGCCGTCACCGCCGCCGGCAGCGAGGTGCGCACCGTCGAGGGCCTGGCCGTCGACGGCCGGCCGTCGGACGTGCAGCGGGCCCTCGCCCGGTGCGGCGCGGTGCAGTGCGGTTTCTGCGTGCCCGGCATGGCGATGACCGTGCACAACCTCCTGGAGGGCAACCCGGCGCCGACCGAACTGGAGGCCCGGCAGGCCCTGTGCGGCAACCTGTGCCGCTGCTCCGGCTACCGGGGCGTCCTGGAGGCGGTCAAGGAGGTCGTCGCCGAGCGCGAGGCGCACGCCGCCGCCGACGCGGAGAGCGACGAGCCCCGCATTCCGCACCAGGCGGGCCCGGGTGCCGGAGGCGTCAACCCGTCGGCGTTCGAGTCCAAGGGCCCGCCCGCCCCGCACGACCAGACCTACGGAGGCCGGTCCTACGGGGATCAGGCCTACGACGGCCAGGCCTACGACGGCCAGGCCTACGACGGCCAGGCCTACGACGGCCGGGCTTACGGCGACCAGCCCTACGACACCCCCTCGCACCACGGCGACCAGCCGTACGACGACCCGCCGTACGGCGACCACCCCCACGGCCAGGACGGAGGCCACGCGTGACCGACGAAGCCGCCACCGCCGAGGCCGTGGGAACGGCGGGCGTCCCCGTCGCCGAGCCGATCCCGCACGGCATCGGCGCCTCCCTGCCGCCCGCCGACGCCCGCGCCAAGACGGAGGGCACCTTCCCCTACGCCGCCGACCTGTGGGCCGAGGGCCTGCTGTGGGCCGCCGTCCTGCGCTCGCCGCACCCCCGCGCGCGCATCGTCTCCGTCGACACCCGCCACGCGCGCGAGATGCCCGGCGTCCGCGCCGTCGTCACCCACGAGGACGTGCCCGGCGCCGCGCTGCACGGACGGGGCCGTGCCGACCGCCCGGTCTTCGCCTCCGACGTCGTGCGCCACCACGGGGAGCCCATCGCCGCCGTCGCCGCCGACCACCCGGACACGGCGCGGATGGCCGCCGCCGCCGTCATCGTCGAGTACGAGGTGCTCGACCCGGTCACCGACCCCGAGCAGGCCTTCGAGGCCGAGCCGCTGCACCCCGACGGCAACCTGATCCGGCACATCCCGCTGCGCCACGGCGACCCGGAGGCGACCGGCGAGGTCATCGTGGAGGGCCAGTACCGGATCGGCCGCCAGGACCCTGCCCCCATCGGCGCCGAGGCCGGTCTCGCCGTACCGCGCCCGGACGGCGGCGTGGAGCTGTACCTGGCCTCCACCGACCCGCACACCGACCGCGACACGGCCGCCGCCGCCTTCGGCCTGGCACCCGAACAGGTGAAGGTCGTCGTCACCGGGGTGCCCGGCGCCACCGCCGACCGCGAGGACCAGGGTTTCCAGCTCCCGCTCGGCCTGCTGGCGCTGAAGACCGGCTGCCCGGTGAAACTGACCGCCACGCGCGAGGAGTCCTTCCTCGGCCACGCCCACCGCCACCCCACCCTCCTGCGCTACCGCCACCACGCGGACGCCGAGGGCCGCCTGGTGAAGGTCGAGGCGCAGATCCTGCTCGACGCGGGCGCCTACGCCGACACCTCCTCCGACGCGCTCGCCGCCGCCGTCGCCTTCGCCTGCGGCCCCTACGTCGTCCCGAACGCCTTCGTCGAGGGCTGGGCGGTGCGCACCAACAACCCGCCGTCGGGCCACGTCCGCGGCGAGGGCGCCATGCAGGTGTGCGCGGCGTACGAGGCGCAGATGGACAAGATCGCCAAGAAGCTGGGGCTGGACCCGGCCGAGGTGCGCCTGCGCAACGTCATGGCCACCGGCGACGTCCTGCCCACCGGCCAGGCGGTGACCTGTCCGGCGCCCGTCGCCGAACTCCTGCGGGCCGTCCGCGACTTCCCGCTCCCCGCCCTGCCCAAGGACACGCCCGAGGACGAGTGGCTGCTGCCCGGCGGTCCCGAGGGCGCGGGCGAACCGGGCGCGGTGCGCCGCGGCGTCGGCTACGGCATCGGCATGGTGCACATGCTCGGCGCGGAGGGCGCGGACGAGGTCTCCACGGCCACCGTGAAGGTCCAGGACGGTGTGGCGACGGTGCTGTGCGCGGCCGTCGAGACCGGCCAGGGGTTCTCCACGCTCGCCCGGCAGATCGTGCAGGAGACCCTCGGCGTCGACGAGGTGCACGTGGCGCCCGTCGACACCGACCAGCCCCCGGCCGGCGCCGGCTGCCGCGGACGCCACACCTGGGTGTCGGGCGGCGCGGTGGAACGCGCGGCCAAGATGGTCCGCACCCAGCTCCTCCAGCCGCTGGCCCACCAGTTCGGGATGTCGACCGAGCTGCTCCAGATCGCCGACGGCAAGATCACCTCGTACGACGGCGTGCTGTCGACGACGGTCGCGGAGGCGTTCGCGGGCAAGGAGCTGTGGGCCACCGCCCAGTGCCGGCCGCACCCGACCGAGCCGCTGGACGAGGCGGGCCAGGGCGACGCCTTCGTCGGCATGTCCTTCTGCGCGATCCGCGCGGTGGTGGACGTCGACGTCGAGATCGGCTCGGTACGGGTCGTGGAGCTGGCCGTCGCCCAGGACGTGGGCCGCGTGCTGAACCCGGCCCAGCTCGCCGCCCGCATCGAGGCGGGCGTCACCCAGGGCGTCGGCATCGCGCTGACGGAGAACCTGCGCACCCCGCGCGGCCTGGTCCGCCACCCCGACCTGACCGGCTACGCCCTCCCGACCGCCCTCGACGCCCCGGACATCCGGATCGTGAAGCTCGTGGAGGAACGCGACGTGGTCGCGCCCTTCGGCGCCAAGGCGGTCAGCGCGGTCCCGGTGGTGGCCTCCCCGGCGGCCGTCGCCTCCGCCGTGCGCGCGGCCACGGGCCGCCCGGTGAACCGCCTCCCGATCCGCCCCCAGGCGGCGGTCGCCACCGCCTGAACGTCCGCCCGCGCGCCGCCGGGAGGGGGCGTTGTCAGTGGCGGGCCGTAAGGTCGTGGGCAGTGGGAACGGCCGCCGAGGCCCGGTGCCCGGGCATGGTGCCCGGTGCGCCGGCGTGCGGCCGCCGTGCCCGCCCGGGGAGGACGTCACACATGGGGGGACCATGAGCATCACCCTGACCGAGGACCAGCTGGACCCGTACGTCACGCACGAGCCGTCGCGCTCCTGGCTGACCGGCCCCGGACTTCCGGACACGAGCGGCCTGCTGACCTGCGCGGCGCTGCGGCGGGACGGGCTGGTGCGGCTGGCCGACACGCTGGGCGACTTCGAGGGCCGGCTCGCGAAGGAGCTGCGCGACCGGCTGGTCCTGGGCGAACTGCTGACCCACGACGGCACGGCGGCCGACCTGATACTCCTGGACGGCACGACGGGCGAGGTCTCCACGACGTGCGCCCTTCCCGACCGCCCCGACCTGATGGACAGCGAACCGCTCGCGCCCTCGCTGCGCACGCTGACCGAGTTCGCCACGGCCGTGGACGAACTGGCGGACCTGCGCGGCCGGTTCGCCGACTACGCGCACCGGTACGGCCCCCGGGCGGCCGCGGAGGCGTCCCGCCGGCTGCTCGCGCTCTTCGAGGAGGACCCGGAGGGCGGTGAGCCGGCGCCCCTGTGGAAGATGGCGGCCCTGATCCGCCCGCTCGCCCTGGTGGCCGCGCCGGGCAGCCGCTCCGGCCTGGCCCTCGACCTTCCGCCCCGCCTCCTGGACGACGAGTTCGGCGCGGGCGACGTCGTCCGCTTCGAGGAGGTCGACTTCCCCGCCGCCCTCACCCACGAGCCGACCCGCCGCTTCCTGCGCGAGGTGGGCCTGCCGGAGGACGGCCTGTGGTTCTCCCTGGACGCGGAGGTGCCGCTGCCGACGCTGGAGGAGTACTGGGCCGACGACCCGCGTGCCGACCCCCTCCCGCCCGGCTCGGACCGGCTGATACGCCTCGGGTACCTGCTGGAGGACGCCAGCCTGGTCGTCGACGGCGCGACCGGTGCGGTGCTCTGCTGGAGCGAGGCCGAGGAGACGCTCCGCCCGCTGAACGCCGACCTCTCCACGCTGGCGTTCACCCTGTGGCTCGTCCACCGCGAGCGGGCCCTCGACGCGGAGCACGACCTCTCCTACGCCTACGAGCAGCTCGCCGACACCATGACCCGCACCCTGGCGGCGGTGGACCCGGCGGCCTGCGCCCCGTCCGCCACCGGCACCCACCCGTCGCACGACGGATGGCCGGACGACGGCCGGCGGTACTGGCCCACCGTGTTCGACGACGCCGCGGGCGGCGGCCTGTGCGCATGACGCCGCCCGCCCGAAGGCCGCGGTCGTACGACCGAGGTCCCGCTCCCGCCCCCTCTTCTGCCAGGCGTCAACGGCGGGTGCGGACCTTACCCTGGCGACCATGACCGTCCCTGACCCGCGTGACACCCGCGACACCGAAGTCGCGGACCCCGCCGTCCCCGATCCGGCCGCCGCCCCCGCCGGCACCGTGCTGAGCCGCGCCTACCGGGCGCTGAGCGTCGGCGTCGTCTCCGTCGTCGTGCTGATCGCCTTCGAGGCGACGGCGGTCGGCACGGCGATGCCGGTGGCGGCGCGGGAGCTGGACGGGGTGTCGCTGTACGCGTTCGCGTTCTCCGGGTACTTCACGACCAGCCTGTTCGGCATGGTGCTCTCCGGCCAGTGGTCCGACCGGCGGGGCCCGCTGGCGCCGCTGACCGGCGGGATCGCCGCCTTCGCGGCCGGGCTGGTGCTGTCCGGGACGGCGGGGGCGATGTGGCTGTTCATCCTCGGCCGGGCGGTGCAGGGCCTCGGCGGAGGACTGGTGATCGTCGCGCTGTACGTCGTGGTCGGGCGGGCCTACCCGGAGCGGCTGCGGCCCGCGATCATGGCGGCGTTCGCGGCGGGCTGGGTCGTGCCCTCGGTCGTCGGACCGCTGGCCTCCGGCGCCGTCACCGAACACCTGGGCTGGCGGTGGGTGTTCCTCGGCATCCCGGCGCTGGTGGTGCTCCCGCTGGTGCTCGCCCTGCCCCAGATACGCAGCCGGGCGGCGGGCCCGGTGAAGGGGGAGAACGGCGAGGAGGCACCGGCCTCCTTCGACGGCCGCCGCATCCGCCTCGCCCTCGGCATCTCCGTGGGCGCCGGCCTCCTCCAGTACGCCGCCCAGGATCTGCGCTGGATCTCCCTGCTCCCCGGCGCGGCGGGGCTGGCCCTGCTCGTCCCGGCCGTCCTCGGACTGCTCCCGCGCGGCACCTACCGGGCGGCCCGCGGCCTGCCCTCCGTCGTCCTGCTGCGCGGGCTCGCCGCCGGGTCCTTCATCGCCGCCGAGTCCTTCGTGCCGCTGATGCTGGTCACCCAGCGCGGACTCAGCCCGACACTGGCCGGCCTCTCGCTGGCGGCGGGCGGCGCGACCTGGGCGACGGGCTCCTGGCTCCAGTCCCGCGCCCGCATGGAACCGTACCGGGACCGGCTGATGACGGTGGGCATGCTGCTGGTCGCGGCGGCCATCGCCACCGCCCCGAGCGTGCTGATCGACGCCGTGCCCGTCTGGACGGTCGCCGTCGCCTGGGGTTTCGGCTGTCTCGGCATGGGCCTGGTGATCTCCTCCACCAGCGTGCTCCTGCTCCAGCTCTCCGCCCCCGAGGAGGCGGGCACCAACTCCGCCGCCCTGCAGATCTCCGACGGCCTGTCCAACGTGCTCCTGCTGGCCGCGGGCGGAGCCGCCTTCGCGGCCCTCGGCGGCGGCACGGTCTCCCACGCCGCCACGGAGGCCGCCGGTTCCCACCCGGCCGCCTTCGCCGCGGTCTTCCTGCCGATGGCGGGCGTCGCCCTGCTGGGGGCGTGGGTGACGACGCGGGTGCGGACGATAACCGAGTAGTACCACAATGGCCCCACTTGTGGTACGATGGTGGTATGGCTATGAACCTTCGTCTGCGCGACGACCAGCAGGAGGCGCTCAAGCTGCGTGCCGAGGAGGAGGGGCGCAGCATGCACGCCATAGTGCTTCAGGCGATCGACCGGTATCTGGAGCAGGAGGCGGACCGGGCCACGGTGCGTCGTCTCGGGGCGAAGTACGCGGCGGCTCACGCCGACCTGCTGCGGAGGCTGGGGGAGTAGATGAAGTACCTCACGGTCCAGGAAGTCCTGGACCTGGCCGAGCTGGCGTGTGGGGGGCAGGAGGTCGCCGTGCGCGACCTGGGTCTGCTCAGTTCTGCCGTGCATCGTCCGCAGTCCCAGATGTTCGGCGTGGAGGCGTACTCGGACCTGTTCGAGAAGGCTGCTGCGCTCCTCCAGTCGCTGGCGATCAACCGCCCCCTGGTGGACGGAAACAAGCGCATGGCGTGGATGTCCACGGTCGTCTTCCTCGACTTCAACGGCACGGAGATGATCGGCGTCGATCAGGACGACGCGTACAAGCTCGTCGTCGAGGTGGCGTCGGGCAGCCTGGAGGACGTGGGGATGATCGCTCGGCGTTTGAGAGCTCTGCACGAGTCGATGTGACCTCGGTCCCACCCGGGGGTGACCCGACCCGGCGGGCGCGGCGGTCGCGTCGCGCCGCCGGTAGGGTGGCCCGGTTGTCATACGTGGCCGAGCCGTACTACCCCCTTCGGAGACCGTGACTACCGCCGCCAGCCCCAGTACCTCGCACCACCTGTCCCCGGCCTTCCCCGGCCGTGCCCCGTGGGGCACCGCCGGCAAGCTGCGGGCCTGGCAGCAGGGGGCGATGGAGAAGTACCTCCAGGAGCAGCCCCGGGACTTCCTGGCGGTCGCCACCCCGGGCGCCGGCAAGACGACGTTCGCCCTGACGCTGGCGTCCTGGCTGCTGCACCACCACGTCGTGCAGCAGGTGACCGTCGTCGCGCCGACCGAGCACCTGAAGAAGCAGTGGGCCGAGGCCGCGGCGCGGATAGGCATCAGGCTGGATCCCGAGTACAGCGCCGGCCCGCTCAGCCGCGAGTACCAGGGCGTCGCCGTCACCTACGCCGGCGTCGGCGTGCGCCCCATGCTGCACCGCAACCGCGTCGAGCAGCGCAAGACCCTGGTCATCCTCGACGAGATCCACCACGCCGGTGACTCCAAGTCCTGGGGCGAGGCCTGTCTGGAGGCGTTCGAGCCGGCCACCCGGCGCCTCGCGCTGACCGGCACGCCCTTCCGCTCCGACACCAACCCGATCCCCTTCGTCACGTACGAGGAGGGCGACGACGGCATCCGCCGCTCCGCCGCCGACTACACCTACGGCTACGGTTCCGCGCTCGCCGACGGCGTCGTGCGTCCCGTCATCTTCATGAGCTACAGCGGCAACATGCGCTGGCGCACCAAGGCCGGCGACGAGGTCGCCGCCCGGCTCGGCGAGCCGATGACCAAGGACGCCGTCAGCCAGGCCTGGCGCACCGCGCTGGACCCGCGCGGCGAGTGGATGCCGGCCGTGCTGCGCGCCGCCGACCAGCGGCTGACCGAGGTCAGGCGGGCCATCCCGGACGCCGGCGCCCTCGTCATCGCCGCCGACCAGGACTCCGCCCGCGCCTACGCCAAGCTGATCCGGGAGATCACCGGCACCAAGGCCACCCTGGTCCTGTCCGACGACGTCGGCGCCTCCAAGAACATCGACACGTTCAGCAACGGCACCGACCGGTGGATGGTCGCCGTCCGCATGGTGTCCGAGGGCGTCGACGTGCCCCGCCTCGCGGTCGGTGTGTACGCCACCACCATCTCCACCCCGCTCTTCTTCGCCCAGGCCGTCGGCCGCTTCGTGCGTTCCCGGCGCCGCGGCGAGACCGCCTCCGTCTTCCTGCCGACCGTGCCCGACCTGCTCACCTTCGCGAGCGAGATGGAGCGCGAGCGCGACCACGTCCTCGACAGGCCCAAGAAGCAGGGCGAGGAGGACCCGTACGCCGAGTCCGAGAAGGAGATGGACGAGGCGAACAGGCAGCAGGACGAGGACACCGGCGAGCAGGACATGCTGCCCTTCGAGGCGCTGGAGTCCGACGCCGTCTTCGACCGGGTCATGTACAACGGCGCCGAGTTCGGCATGCAGGCCCACCCGGGCAGCGAGGAGGAGCAGGACTACCTCGGCATCCCCGGACTGCTGGAGCCCGACCAGGTGCAGCTGCTGCTGCAGAAGCGGCAGGCCCGGCAGATCGCCCACAGCCGCAAGAAGCCCGACGACGAGGCCGACCTGCTCGAACTGCCCGCCGAGCGGCGCCCGGTCGTCTCCCACAAGGAGCTGATGGAGCTGCGCAAGCAGCTCAACACCATGGTCGGCGCCTACGTCCACCAGAGCGGCAAGCCGCACGGCGTCATCCACACCGAACTGCGCCGCGTGTGCGGCGGCCCGCCCAGCGCCGAGGCCACCGCCGGGCAGCTGCGCCAGCGCATCGCCAAGGTGCAGGAGTGGGCGACGCGCATGAAGTGACACGGGGGTGCGCGGACGCCACGCAGTGTGCGGTGCGTACCGGGGCAAACACGGACGGTTCCCTCGGGGTGGCGACCGGATTCTGGACGGAGCCTTCCGCTGAGCGGACCGGCTCGCTACTGTCCCGCTACGCACACGCCCCGTGGCAGCGCCGCCGCGGAGCGCAGCCGTGAAGCGACTGGGCCCGGCACAGGACCGGGCCGTCAGCCGATCGGCGGCCTCTGAAGCGCGTCGCTGACGGGACTCGGCGACGCACCGCCGCGAGGGGGCCGCCGACCTCACCACTAAGGAGTGGGCGTCGTGACCGCGGAGACCTCTCAGACGCTCGACAGGGGACTGCGTGTCCTCAAGCTGCTGGCCGAAACGGACCACGGGCTGACCGTCACCGAGTTGTCCCACCGACTGGGCGTCAACCGGACCGTCGTGTACCGGTTGCTGGCCACACTGGAACAGCACGCGCTCGTACGCCGTGACCTGGGCGGACGCGCCCGGGTCGGGCTCGGGGTGCTGGGGCTGGGCCGCCAGGTGCACCCGCTGGTGCGCGAGGCGGCGATGCCGGCGCTGCGGTCGCTGGCCGAGGACATCGGGGCGACGGCCCACCTGACGCTGGTCGACGGCGGGGAGGCGCTCGCCGTGGCCGTCGTCGAGCCGACCTGGACGGACTACCACGTGGCCTACCGGGCCGGTTTCCGGCATCCGCTGGAGCGGGGGGCCGCGGGCAAGGCGATCCTGTCGGCCCGGCAGCATGCCGTCGCGGCGGAACCGGGCCCCGGGTACACGCTGACGCACGGGGAGCTGGAGGCGGGGGCCTGCGGGGCCGCGGCGCCGCTGCTGGGAGTGACGGGGATAGAGGGCAGCGTGGGGGTCGTGATGCTGGCCGACGTGGTGCCGGAGCGGGTGGGGACGCGGGTGATGGAAGCGGCCCGCGAGGTGGCGGAGGCGCTGCGGTAGCCGCGCGGGTGGGGTGCCCCGCCCGCGGCGGGGCCGGTCGGGGCTCGCGTTAGATTGGCTCCGTGCTCTCTCGTCTCTCGCGTCCCCAGTTCCTCGCCGCCTGCGGTCTGCCCGTCGTGGCGCTGCTCGCGACCGCCGTGTTCGCGCCGCTGCCGTTCTCCGTGGCGCAGCCGGGCTCGACCGCGGACGTGCTGTCGGAGTACCAGGGCGACGAGGTGATCCGGATCTCGGGAGCGCCGACCCGGGAGACCGAGGGCCAGTTGCGGATGACGACGATCGTGGCGACCGGCCCCGACGCGCGGGTTTCGCTCGGCGACGTGCTGGGCAACTGGTTCGACACCGACCGGGCGGTCATGCCCCTGGACGCCGTCTACCCCGAGGGCGACGACGTCGAGGAGGTCGAGAAGTACAACCTGGACCAGATGCGGGAGTCCCAGGACACGGCGACGGCGGCCGCCCTGGGCTACCTGCGCATGGACGCGTCCGACGTCGACGTCCGGCTGGACCTGGGGGACGTCGGCGGTCCCAGCGCCGGTCTGCTGCTCTCGCTCGGCATCATCGACAAGCTGGCCGGTGACGGCCACGGGGGCGACCTGACCGGCGGCCGGACCATCGCCGGCACCGGCACCATCACCGCCGACGGCAAGGTCGGCGCCGTCGGCGGCGTGCCGCTGAAGACGCAGGCCGCCCGGCGGGACGGGGCCACCGTCTTCCTGGTGCCGAAGGACGAGTGCGCGCAGGCGCGGACCGAGCTGCCGAAGGGGCTGCGGCTGGTCCCGGTGACCACCCTGAAGGGCGCGGTCGACGCGCTCGGGGCCCTGAACTCGGGCAAGGGCGAGGTCCCTTCCTGCTGAGCGGCCGCTGAGCGCCTGCTGTGCCGCCGGGTCCGGCCGCCGGGCTCAGCCGCCCTTCACGAAGCCCTTCTCCTTCATCCAGTCCAGCGCCACCTGGTGCGGGTCCTCGCCGTCCACGTCGACCTTCGCGTTGAGGGTCCGCGCGACGTCGTTGTCCAGCGCCTCGGTGACCGGCGCGAGGACGGAGGCGATCGCCGGCCACTTCTCCAGGGTGTCGGTCCTGACCATGGGCGCCGCGTTGTAGTTCGGGAAGAACTTCCTGTCGTCAGCCATCACCACCAGGTCCATGGACTTGATCCGTCCGTCGGTGGTGAACACCTCGCCGTAGGCGCAGGCGCCCTTGGCGGTCTGGGTGTAGATGATGCCGGTGTCCATCTGCGTGATGTTCCTCGCCGGGACGTTCGTCCCGTATGCCTTCTCCATGCCCGGCAGTCCGTCCGCGCGGTTGGCGAACTCGCCCTCCACGCACAGTGTCACGGCGCCCGGGTCGGACTTCGCCAGCTCGGCCACCTGCGACAGTGTCGTCGTCCGGTACTTCTCGTGGTTCGCCCGGTTCATGGCGAGGGCGTAGGTGTTGTTCAGCGTCGACGGCGGCAGCCAGGTGATGCCCTTCTTCAGGTCGGCGTCGCGCACGGCCTGCCACTGCTGCCGGGGGTCGGAGATCGGCTCGCTGTGTCCGAGGTAGGTGATCCAGGCGGTGCCGGTGTACTCGTACGTGGCGTCCGCGTCGCCGTTCTCGACCGCCGCGCGGGTGCCGACGGAGCCCTGGATGCCGGTGCGGTCGAGCACCTCGGCGCCGGCCGCCTCGAAGGCGATGCCCATGATCGCGCCGAGGATCAGCCCTTCGGTGAACTCCTTGGAGGTGACGGTCAGATCGGCGCCCTCGAGCGGCCGGCCTCTGCCGATCGTGCCGGGCTCCACGTCGTCGGCCATGGGGGAGCCGCTGGTCAGCCCGCACCCGGCGGCGGCCACCAGGACGGCGGCGGCCGGCAGGCACGTACGGCGTCTCATGTGCCCGCCTCCAGACCGCGCGGGCGCAGCAGCAGCTCGGCGAGCGAGGCGAGCCAGTCCACCAGCAGCGCGAGGGCGACCGTGAGGACCGAGCCGAGCAGCAGCACCGGCATCCGCTGGCTGGTGATGCCGGTGGTGATGAGCACACCGAGGCCGCCTCCTCCGCCGAAGGTCGCCAGGGTCGCCGTACCGACGTTCAGGACGAGGGCCGTGCGCACTCCGGCGAGGATCAGCGGGACGGCGAGCGGGAGTTCGACGCGGGTGAGCACGCCCAGCGGGGACATGCCGATGCCGCGGGCCGCCTCCAGCAGCGTCGGGTCGTTCGCCCTGAGGCCCGCGATGGTGTTGGAGAGCACCGGCAGGACGGCGTAGACGATGATGCCGATCAGGGCGGCCCGGCGGCCGATGCCGAGCCAGATCACCAGCAGCGCGAGCAGGCCGATGGCCGGGGTCGCCTGGCCCGTGTTGGCGAACGCCATCGCCACCGGTGTGGCCCGTCGGAACATCCGGCGGGTGAGCAGGACGCCCAGCGGGATCGCGATGACCAGCACGAAGAAGGTGGAGATCACGGTCAGCTGGACGTGCTGCCACAGGGCCTTGGTGACCTGCCCGTCCGACAGGGCGTTCACGCTGAGCGCGTCCAGGTCGGCCTGCCGGAACCACAGCCAGGTCGCCAGGAGCACGGCGATCAGGCCCACGGGCAGGACGGTCAGCTTCTGCCAGGTGACCCGCCGCCGCGTCGCGGCCGGGGAGGGCGGGCGCGGCCCGGGTTCCGCCTCGTCCCTCTCCTCGGCCACGGGCTCCTCGGCCACGGGCTCCTCGGCCACGGGCTCGTCGGCCACGGGCTTCCCGGTCCCGGGCTCGTCGGCCACGGGCTTCCCGGTCCCGGGAGAGGTGCTCACGCCGTGCCTCCGTCCCCTCCGGAGCCCTCCTGCTCGGTGCGGGGCCGCCCGGCCCGGACCTCCTCCAGGTCGTGCTGGTGTCCCAGCACGTCGAGGCGGTCCGCCTCCAGCAGTTCGCGCACGGAGTTCATCAGCGTCTCCATGTCGACGACGCCCTCGTACTCGCCGCGCCGTCCGGTGACCGCGACCCGCCCCGTGCTGTCGGTCAGCACCGCCTCCAGCGCGTCCCGCAGCGTCGCGTCCCGGGTCACCGTGTCGTGCACCAGCGTCCCGGCCCGCGCCGGTGAACCGCCGGCCCGCATCAGATCACCGCGCCGGAGCCACTTGTACGGCCGCCGCTGCCGGTCCAGCAGCAGGACCTCGTCGGTGCCGGCCGCGCGCAGCCGGTCGAGGATGTGCCGGAGCGGGTCCTCCACGGTCACCGTCGGACAGTCGGTGATCCCCACGTCCCGTACGCGGGTGAGGTTCAGCCGCTTCAGCGCCGCCCCGGCGCCCACGAAGCCGGAGACGAAATCGTCGGCCGGGTTGGTGAGGACGGCCTCCGGGGTGTCGAACTGGGCGATGCGGGACCGCTCGCGCAGCACGGCGATCCGGTCGCCCAGCTTGATCGCCTCGTCGAAGTCGTGGGTGACGAACACGATCGTCTTGTGCAGCTCGCGCTGGAGCCGGATCAGCTCGTCCTGGAGGTGGTCCCGGGTGATCGGGTCGACCGCGCCGAACGGCTCGTCCATCAGCAGCACCGGCGGATCGGCGGCCAGCGCCCGCGCCACGCCCACCCGCTGCTGCTGCCCGCCGGACAGCTGTCGCGGATAGCGGTCGTGGAACTCCCCGGGGTCCAGCCCGACCAGGTCGAGCATCTCCTCCACCCGGGAGCGGATCCGGGCTTTCGGCCAGCCGGTCATCCTCGGCACCAGCGCGATGTTCTGCGCGACCGTCATGTGCGGGAAGAGACCCGAGGACTGGATCGCGTAGCCCACCTTGCGGCGCAGCCTGACCGGGTCGATGCCGGTGACGTCCTCGCCGTCGATGCGGATGCGTCCGCCGCTCGGCTCGATCAGCCGGTTGATCATCTTCAGCGTCGTGGACTTCCCGCAGCCCGAGGGCCCCACGAGGACGACCGTCTCACCGGCCCTGATCTCCATCGACACGTTGTCGACGGCGGGCTGGGCGCTGCCGGGGTAGCGCTTGGTCAGGCCCTCCAGCTCGATGGTCGCCCCGGTGGCCGTCCTGGTGGCCGCCCCGACGGACGTCCCGGTGGCGGGCCCGCCCGGCTCGGCGCCCGTCCCGCGCACGGTCTCAGACACGGACCCCCCTGGAAATGGTCAGCCGTCCCAGCAGGACGTACGCGGCGTCGAAGAGCAGCGCCAGGACGATGATCCCGAGCGTGCCGGCGAGGACCTGGTTGAGCGCGTTCCTGCTGCCCAGCGACGCGATCCCGCGGAAGATCTCGTTGCCGAGGCCCGGCCCGGAGGCGTACGCGGCGATGGCGGCGATGCCCATCAGCATCTGCGTGGAGACGCGGATCCCGGTGAGGATCGGCGGCCAGGCCAGCGGCAGTTCCACCTTCCACAGCCGGGCCGTCCGTGACATCCCGATGCCCGTGGCCGCGTCCACCAGCGCCGGGTCCACCCCGCGCAGCCCGACGATCGCGTTGCGCACGACGGGCAGCAGCCCGTACAGGGTCAGCGCGGTCACCGTCGGCGGCACGCCCAGCCCCACGATCGGGATCAGCAGGCCGATCATGGCCAGCGAGGGGATGGTCAGCACGGTGGAGGTGGCCGTGGTCGCCAGGGTGCCCGCCCAGTCGCTGCGGTAGGTGACGACGCCGATCAGCACCCCGAGCACGGTCGCCGCGACCATGCACTGGAGGACGGCACTGGCGTGCTGGCAGGCGTCGGTGAGCAGCTGCTGGTGGCGGCTGCCGAGGAACTCCCAGAAGTCCACGTCCGCTCACCTCCGGGATCGGGCGGTCTCACTCACGTCGTCGGTCGTGGTCCTCGGCCGCCTGCTCCACCAGCGGGATGATCCGCAGCGGAACCGGGTTCTCCATCACGATCGCCGTGGCGGCCCGGACGATGCCATCAAAACCGACGACCCGGTCGATCACCCGCTGGAGATCGGCGTTCGAGCGGGCCACCAGCCGGCACAGCATGTCCCCGGTGCCGGTCGTCGTGTGCAGCTCCAGCACCTCCGGCACGGACGCCAAGTGCGCCCGGACGTCGGGGCCTTGGCCCTGCCGGATCTCCAGCGTCGCGAACGCCGTCACCGGGTAGCCGAGCGCCGCCGGATCCACGTCCGGCCCGAAACCGCGGATGACTCCGTTCGCCTGAAGCCGGTCCAGCCGCGCCTGCACCGTGCCGCGCGCCACCCCCAGCCGCCGGGACATCTCCAGCACCCCGATCCGCGGCTCCCGCGCCAGCAGCCCGATGATCCGCCCGTCCAGACGGTCTATCCCCATCCGACGCCCTCCCGGCTGGTCATCCTGTACAGATCGCCCGCCGCCACCGGCGTTTCCCTGGGCAGACTGCCCAGGGAAAACGCAAACTATTGCGCACCTTGCGGACGCGGGAGACCCTGCGCCTATGACGCAGACCACACACCACACTCCCGACACCGCCCGGCAGGCAGACCCCTTCCCGGTCAAGGGAATGGACGCGGTCGTCTTCGCCGTGGGCAACGCCAAGCAGGCGGCGCACTACTACTCCACCGCCTTCGGCATGAAGCTGGTCGCCTACTCCGGACCGGAGAACGGCAGCCGCGAGACCGCCTCGTACGTCCTGGAGAACGGTTCCGCCCGCTTCGTGTTCACCTCGGTGATCAAACCGTCCACCGAGTGGGGCCGCTTCCTCGCCCGGCACGTGGCCGAGCACGGCGACGGCGTCGTCGACCTCGCCATCGAGGTCCCCGACGCGCGCGCCGCCCACGCCTACGCCGTCGAGCACGGCGCCCGCTCCCTCGCGGAGCCGTACGAGGTCAAGGACGAGCACGGCACCGTCGTCCTCGCCGCCATCGCCACCTACGGCGAGACCCGCCACACTCTGGTCGAGCGCACCGGCTACGACGGCCCCTACCTCCCCGGCCACGTCGCCGCCCGGCCGATGGTCGAGCCGCCGGCCCACCGCACCTTCCAGGCGATCGACCACTGCGTCGGCAACGTCGAACTCGGCCGCATGAACGAGTGGGTCGGCTTCTACCACAAGGTCATGGGCTTCACGAACATGAAGGAGTTCGTGGGCGACGACATCGCCACCGAGTACAGCGCGCTGATGTCGAAGGTCGTCGCCGACGGCACCCTCAAGGTCAAGTTCCCGATCAACGAGCCCGCGATCGCCAGGAAGAAGTCCCAGATCGACGAGTACCTGGAGTTCTACGGCGGCGCCGGCGTCCAGCACATCGCGCTGAACACCAACGACATCGTGCAGACCGTGCGCACGATGAAGGCGGCCGGCGTCGAGTTCCTGGACACCCCCGACTCGTACTACGACACCCTCGGCGAGTGGGCCGGCGAGACCCGTGTCCCCGTCGAGACCCTGCGCGAGCTGAAGATCCTCGTCGACCGCGACGAGGACGGCTATCTGCTGCAGATCTTCACCAAGCCGGTCCAGGACCGCCCGACCGTCTTCTTCGAGATGATCGAGCGGCACGGCTCGATGGGCTTCGGCAAGGGCAACTTCAAGGCCCTGTTCGAGGCGATCGAGCGCGAGCAGGCCAGGCGCGGCAACCTCTGACACCGGCGCCCGCGCCGGGCACTACCGCGGGGGCGGGCCCTCCACCGAGGGCTCGCCCAGCCCGTCCAGCGTCCGCTCCGCCTCGGGCGCCCACAGCGGCGAGAAGTACGGGTTGATCATCAGCGCCTCCCGCAGATGGCGCCGCGCCGGACCGTACCGCCCCAGCGCCTGCTCGGTCATCCCCCGGTGGAACGCGTACAGCGCGCTGCGCACCCCGCCGCCACGGTCGCCGTCGGTGGCGATCGTCGCGAACGTCAGCGCCTCCTCGTGCTCCCCGGACCGGTACAGCGCCCAGCCCAGCGCGTCGGCCACCGCGATCGACGGCTGCCGCTGCCACTCGGCCCGCAGCCGCTCCACCGCCGACCGCGCGTCCCCGTGGTCCGCCTCGAACCGGCCCAGCACCAGCTCCGCGTCCGCCCCGGCCGCCTCCGCGACGCGCACCCGCTCCCGCAGCAGGCCGTACTGCGCCCGCGCCGCCCGCTCCAGCCCCAGCGACTCGTACAGCTCGCCCAGCTCCAGCGCGTACTCGGGGCACGGCCGCCCGGCCAGCGCCGTCTGGTACGCGGCCAGGGCCTCGGTGATACGGCCCAGCGCCGCCAGCGCCCTGCCCTCCCCGGCCCGCGCGGCCCGCTGGTCGGGGTCGGTGCGCAGCGCCTCCCGGAAGAACCGCAGCGCCTCCTCGCGCTCCCCCCGTTCGAACGCCAGCCGTCCGGCCTGCTCCAGGTACGCCGCCCGCTCGGCCGGTGCCTCGGCGGCCGCCGCCGCGTCCGCGATCTGCGCCGCCGCGTCCTCCCGCCAGCCCCGGTCCCGATAGACGGCCGCCGCCCGCGCCCGTACGGCGGGCAGGCCCGGGCGCAGCTCCTTCAGCCTGTCCAGGGAGCGTCCCGCCGCCTCGTGGTCGCCGAGCCCGGTGTACACGTCGATCAGCACCGCGTGCACCGTCCACCGTCGCGGCGCCGCCTTCAGCGCCTTCTCGCCCCACTCCTTCGCCGCCCGGAAGTCCCGCCGTTCCACCGCCAGCGCCGCCAGTGACTCCAGGGCCTGCGGATTGCCGCGCGCCCCCAGCTTCAGCGAGGTGCGCAGCGCCCGCTCGGCCTTCGGCCAGTTCGCGGGGTCCGAGGTGCGCCGGCCCTGTTCCACGTAGGCCGCGCCGAGCACCGCCCACGAGGGCCCGTCCAGCGGATGCGCCCGCAGATGCCGCTCCCGGTCGCCGATCAGCACGGCCAGGCCGGGCAGCGCGGCCGGCGCCCCGCCCGTGACCGCGCCGCGCGCGAGCGCCGCCGGGCCCGGCGCCGGCGGGGGAGCGGAGCCCCGCTCCCAGGGCAGCAGCACCAGCACTCCGCCGAGGACCACGCACCCGGCGACGGAGGCGAGCACCGCCCGGCGCGCACGCCGCCCGCGGCGGCCCGGCGGGGGGCTCGACGTCTCGATGTCCATGGCGCTCACTGTGCGTCAATACGACAAGCACACTCATGCAGGCGAAGGGTGCCGCCGACGGGGTTCACACCGATGGCCCCGGGTGTCACCCTGTGATCATGAGCCGTATCGAAGCGCCTCGCGACGAAGACGACGCAGCCCACGTGGCCGGCACAGCTCACGCGGCCGGCGCGGCCACGGCGGTCCCCGGCACCCTCGTCGAGCGGCTGCGGGCCGCTCTGCCCGACGGGGCCGTCCTCACCGACCCCGACGTCACCGCCTCCTACGCCCACGACATGGCGAGCTTCTGCCCGGCCGGCGCCCCCGCCGTGGTCGTCCTGCCGCGCACCGTCGAGGACGTCCAGCACGTCATGCGCACCGCCACCGAGCTGCGCGTCCCCGTCGTCCCCCAGGGCGCCCGCACCGGCCTGTCCGGCGGCGCCAACGCCACCGACGGCTGCATCGTCCTCTCCCTGACGAAGATGGACCGCATCCTGGAGATCGACCCCGTCGACCGCGTCGCCGTCGTCGAACCCGGCGTCGTCAACGCCGCCCTCTCCCGCGCGGTGAACGAGCACGGCCTCTCCTACCCGCCGGACCCCTCCAGCTGGGAGACCTGCACCATCGGCGGCAACATCGGCACCGCCTCCGGCGGCCTGTGCTGCGTCAAGTACGGGGTGACCGCCGAGTACGTCCTCGGCCTGGACGTCGTCCTCGCCGACGGCCGCCTGATGTCCACCGGCCGCCGCACCGCCAAGGGCGTCGCCGGGTACGACCTCACCCGCCTCTTCGTCGGCTCCGAGGGCTCCCTCGGCATCGTCGTCCGGGCCGTCCTCGCCCTGCGTCCCGAGCCGCCCGAGCAGCTCGTGCTGGCCGCGGAGTTCCCCTCCGCGGCCGCCGCCTGCGACGCCGTCTGCCGGATCATGAGAACAGAAGGGCGCGAAGCGCTTCCGCGGAAGGGCGGCGGCGGGCGACGGGAGGGAGGACACGTCCCCTCCCTCCTCGAACTGATGGACCGCACGACCGTCAAGGCGGTCAACGACCTCGCCCGCATGGGCCTGCCGGAGACCACCGAGGCCCTCCTCCTCGCCGCCTTCGACACCGCCGACCCGGCCACCGACCTCGCCGCCGTCGGCGCGCTGTGCGAGGCCGCCGGCGCCACCCGGGTCGTCCCCGCCGACGACGCCGCCGAGTCCGAACTCCTCCTCCAGGCGCGCCGCCTCTCCCTCACCGCCCTCGAAGCGGTCAAGGGCACCACGATGATCGACGACGTGTGCGTGCCCCGCTCCCGCCTCGGCGACATGCTGGAGGGCGTCGAGCGGATCGCCGCGAAGTACGGCCTCACCATCGGCGTCTGCGCCCACGCCGGCGACGGCAACACCCACCCCACCGTCTGCTTCGACGCCACCGACCCCGACGAGTCCCGCCGCGCCCGCGAGTCCTTCGACGAGATCATGGCCCTCGGCCTGGAACTGGGCGGCACGATCACCGGCGAGCACGGCGTGGGCGTGCTGAAGAAGGAGTGGCTGGCGCGCGAACTCGGCCCGGTGGGGCTGGAGATGCAGCGGGCCGTCAAACAGGCCTTCGACCCGCTGGGCATCCTCAACCCCGGCAAGCTCTTCTGAACACCCGTCACCGGGCGAGCAGTTCGGCCAGGGCGTCGTCGATGCCCAGCTGCCCCTCCTCGCTCCCCGGAGGGCACACCCGCAGCGTCCGCTCCAGCCACGCCGACACCTGGACCGACGGCGCCTCCAGCAGCGCGTCGCCGTCGGGACTGCTCAGCGCCATCAGCACGACGCTGCGCCCGTCGGCCTTCGACGGCCACACCCGCACGTCCCCCTGCCCGCACGGGCGGAACACCCCCTCCACCAGCAGCTCGCGGGCGAACGTCCAGTGCACGGGGCGGCCGGAGTCGATGTGGAAGGTGACGTGCACGGCGTAGGGGTCGTCCGCGAGGTAGGCGAGCCTGGCCGGGACCGGGACGCTGTGCTCGGGCGACAGGATGAGCCTCAGCTCCAGCTCGCGCTCGACGACGGTGATGCGCATGGCGGACATGTCCTCTCTCGTACGGTTCGCGCGGGCCGCCCGTAACGGGCCCGCACGAGGGAGAGCGGCTACGGCCGTGAGCATTACGCGAGTTCGCGGAACTTTTTTCCGCGCCTCCTCCCCGACGGCACCGGAGTCCCCCTTCGCGTGAAGGTCCGTGCACGAGGTTGCCCGGAAAGGGGCCGGTACGGCGGGACCGCTCATACGGGTGGCGCCGGTCTGATAGATGTGGAGGCCCCCCAATCCACCCCCGAGCAGATACGGGACGACGGACATGAGCGCCCCAACCCCGGCCCCCGGCGACGACAGTCCCCGCGAAGGGTATTACCCGGACCCCTCCATTCCTGGATACGTCCGGTACTGGAACGGCGCCTCCTGGGTGGCCGGCACCAGCCGGCCGGCGCCCAAGGACGGCGAGCCGCTCACCCCGCCGCCCGGCGTGCGGCCGGCCGCGCCGCCGCCCGCCTCCGTGGAGGAGACCGGGCCGCACTTCTTCGACGAGGACCCGGCCGAGGAGCCGCCCGCCGCTGCCGTGTCCCCGCACGGCAGCGGTCCGGAGCCCGCCTCGTCCTGGGCCGCCGGCCCCTCCGCACGGCCGGTGAGCGGGCACGGCGTCTGGCCCGACGCCCAGGGCGCCGACCCGCGGGTGCCGCACGCCCCGGCCGCAGCGACCGGTGGCCCGGCGGCGCGGGAAGGTTCCGCCTCCGGCGGAGCCGGTGGTGCGGGGGCCTCCGCCGCGGCCGGGAACGGCGGGGCCGGGGCGGCGCGCAGCGGCCCCGTGTCCGCGCGGGCCGGGGAGTCCGGGGCCGGCAGGGCCGACGGAGGCTCCTCCCCGTCCGCCGGCGCCCCCGCGGGCAGCGCGTCCGCCGGGACCGGAGAGGGCACCGTCGTCTTCCGCCGTCCCACGGCCGGGCCGAAGGCGGCACCGGCGGCCACCGGGAGGCCCGCCGCCGACGAGGGCACCATCACCTTCCGCGCGGTCCCGCCGGGTACGTCCCCCCGCGCCGCGAACACCGGCGCGCCCGCCGCCCCGGGGCCGGCGGGTCCTCAGCCGGCTCCCGCCGCCGTTCCGGCGGCCCTGTCCGGCCCGCAGCGGACGGGCACCCCGGGCGGCCCGGCCGTCCCCCGGCAGGCCGCCGCGCCCCAGCCCCAGCCCGTCGCGTCACCGCCCCAGCCCGCCGCGCCCGCCCAGCCCCGGCCCGCCGTCGCCGCACCGGCCGCGGCCGGTCAGGGCGGCGGTCAGGCGTCCTGGGCCCAGCAGGTGCACCGACTCGCCGACAACGGCGGGGACGAACAGCCCGTCGCCCCCTGGAAACCGCCGGTCGACGACGTGTTCCAGGCAGCCGCCCGGCGCCAGGCCGCGGCGCGCCCCGCCGGGCTCGGCAAGCGGCTGGCCGCCCGGCTGATCGACACCGTCGTCCTCGCCGCCGTCACCTCCGCGGCCGCCGTACCGCTCGGCGTCAAGGCGCTCGACCACGTCAACGACAAGATCGACCAGGCCAAGCTCTCCGGCGAGACCGTCACCGTCTGGCTGCTGGACGGCACGACGGGCACGTACCTGGGCGTCGTGCTGGCCGTCCTGCTGCTCTTCGGAGTCCTGTACGAGGCGCTGCCCACCGCGAAGTGGGGCCGCACCCTGGGCAAGAAGCTGCTCGGTCTGGAGGTGCGGGACATCGAGGCCCACGAACCCCCCTCCTTCGGCGCCGCGCTGCGCCGCTGGCTGGTCTACAGCGTTCCCGGCCTCCTGGCCGTCGGGGTGGTCGGCGTCGCGTGGTGCCTGTTCGACCGCCCGTGGCACCAGTGCTGGCACGACAAGGCGGCCCGCACGTTCGTGGCCGGCTGACGCCGGGCGGCCCCGGCGCCGTACTCCGGACGGCCGCTCGCCGGATGCGTCACCGGAGGGTTCGCGGTCGACTCGGGCCATGAGCAGCGAACCGCCCCACGGCTCCGGCGGGCAGCCGCCCGAAGACGACCCGCTGAGGAAACGCCCCCCGTCCCCCGGCCAGGAACCGGGGCCGGGGCAGGGCCCGGGCGGCACGGGCTCGCCGTACGACAACCCGCCCCCGTACGGAGGCGGACAGCCCCCGCCCCACAGCGGAGGCCCCTACGGCGGCGGTCCCTACGGGGGAGGCCCCTACGGCGGCGGTCCCTCCGGTGGCGGTCCTTACGGCGGAGGCCCCTACGGCGGAGGCCCCTACGGTGGTGACCCCTACGGCGGAGGCTCCTCTCCCACCGACCCGCTGGCCGGCATGGCCCCGCTCGCCGACAGCGGCCGGCGCACGCTCGCCCGCATCATCGACATGATCCTCGTGGGCATCGTCGTCTGGCTGCTCAGCTGGGCCTTCGACGTCCAGGAGTACCAGGTGAGCGGTGACGAGATGTCGGTCGGGAAATCCTTCGGCCAGTCCCTGATCGCCGCCGTGCTCTACATCGCCTACGACACCTACCTGACCGCCCGCACCGGCCAGACGCTCGGCAAGAAGTGGCTCGGCATGCGGGTGGCCAACCTCGACAACGGTGCCACGCCCTCGGTGCAGACCTCGCTGATCCGCGCCCTGGTGCTGTGGATCCCGTTCGCGTTCTGCTGCGCCTGCGTGTGGACGGTCATCGCGGGCGGCTGGAGCTTCTTCGACAAGCCCTACAAGCAGGGCCTGCACGACAAGGCGGCCAAGACGGTGGTGGTCGCCGCCCGTTGAGCGACGTCCCGTCCGCGTCCCGGCGGCCACGCCCGCGGTCGGGGGGCTCCGCGCCGGGTCAGGCGGCCCGGCCCCGCACTGCCTCGCCGGCCCCCGCGGTGACCCGGGAGGCTGCGGGCACCGGCTCCCCGGCCTCGGCCGGCCGCAGGGCCCGCACCGGGCGGACGGCCTTCGGCTGCGGGACCACCGTGGCGACCAGCACCCCGAGGGCGAGCGCGGTGACGGCGACGGCGGCGACCCCCGGGCCCGAACTCGCCCGCGACAGCAGCAGCATGGCGAGCGCCGAGAAGATCACGGTGCACGAACCGTAGACGAACTGGGCGACAGTCGGACGGGGCATGGCCATCGTGTCCTCGGAAGGCGGTCTGGGGGCTGGGAGCTGCGGTCGGCCTGGCGTCGCGCCGGCTTCCGGGCGTTGCGCCAAGCGACTCTAACGGGCTGTGTGCCCTGGTGGAACAAACAGTAAGCGTGACCTGACCGACAGGGCAGGTGCACAGGGGGCGCACGGATTCATCCTCCCGGACACCCGCCGGTGGGCAGCGCGTCGGTGTCCGCAAAGCGAACGCCCGCTCCGCATAGTGCACTTGTTCTGCCCAAGTCAAGGTCTGTCTTTTCGGGTGAACCTCTAGTCAAATGTCGTCACTTGACTACACGCGTTGATCACGTGTGCGCGGACTTGCCATGTCCTGGTCCCCCTATCCGCGCGCGTGGACGCGGGGGAGGAACTCAAGTGACCAGAAGATCCTGGACGTTCAGAACCGCGGCGACCGCGGTCGCGTTCGCCGCGGCCACCGCCACCCTGTCCGCGGCCGGTGTGGCGCAGGCGGACTCGCCCGCCCGCCCGGAGGCCGTGGACCGCCACGACCCGCACCCGGAGAAGGGCAACCACTCGCACGACCTCAAGGGCCCCCTGACCGACACCTGGGCGGCCCAGCGCGAGGAGGCCCTGAACCAGGTCATATCCGGCAAGGCCTCGGTGAAGAAGAAGGACGGCTCCAACGTCGTCCAGCTGAAGAGCAAGAAGGGCGACGCCAAGTACGTCGAGCTGGGCCGGGAGAAGACCGACAAGATCTTCACCATCCTGGTCGAGTTCGGCGACAAGATCGACAGCCGCTACGGCGGCGAACCGGGCCCGCTGCACAACCAGATCGCCAAGCCGGACCGCCGTACGGACAACTCCACGGCCTGGAAGGCGGACTACGACCGGCAGCACTTCCAGGACCTGTACTTCGGTTCCGGCAAGGGCGTCGACTCGGTCAAGACGTACTACGAGAAGCAGTCCTCCGGCCGCTACTCGGTCGAGGGCGAGGTCTCCGACTGGGTGAAGGTCCCCTACAACGAGGCCCGCTACGGCAACAACGCCTGCGGCGACACCAACTGCCCGAGCGTGTGGAACGTCGTCAGCGACGGCCTGAACGCCTGGGTCGACCGGCAGAAGGCGGCCGGCCGCACCGACGCCCAGATCAAGGCCGACGTCGCCCGCTACGACGAGTGGGACCGCTACGACTTCGACGGCGACGGCGACTTCAACGAGCCCGACGGCTACATCGACCACTTCCAGATCGTGCACGCCGGCGAGGACGAGTCCGCGGGCGGCGGCGCCCAGGGCACCGACGCGATCTGGGCCCACCGCTGGTACGCCTTCGGCACCGACGCCGGCGCCACCGGCCCCGAGAACAACAAGCTCGGCGGCGCGAAGATCGGCGACACCGGCATCTGGGTCGGCGACTACACCATCCAGCCGGAGAACGGCGGACTCGGCGTCTTCGCCCACGAGTACGGCCACGACCTCGGCCTGCCGGACCACTACGACACCGCCGGCGGCGAGAACTCCACCGGCTTCTGGACGCTCATGTCGTCCGGTTCCTGGCTGGGCACCGGCCGCAACGAGATCGGCGACCTGCCCGGCGACATGACCGCCTGGGACAAGCTCCAGCTCGGCTGGCTGAACTACGACACCGCCAAGGCGGGCGTCAACTCCTGGCACAAGCTGGGCGTGGCCGAGTACAACACCAAGCACAAGCAGGCACTGGTCGTCGAACTGCCCGAGAAGGCGGTCACCACCGAGATCGTCACCCCCGCCGAGGGGAAGACCCAGTGGTGGAGCGGCAGCGGTGACGACCTGAAGAACACGCTGACCCGCAGCGTCGACCTCACCGGCAGGTCGTCGGCCTCCCTCGCCCTCGACGCCTGGTACGACATCGAGGCCAACTACGACTACCTCTACGCCGAGGTGTCCACCGACGGCGGCGCCAACTGGACCGCCCTGGACGGCACGTTCGACGGCAACCCGATCCCGCGCGACGGCAGCGACAAGCCCGCCCTGACCGGCACGGCCGAGAAGTACGGCACGCTCGTGTACCCGCTCGACGCCTACGCCGGCAAGAAGATCGACCTCCGCTTCCGCTACCAGACCGACGGCGGCGTGGCCCAGAAGGGCTTCACGGCCGACGAGATCACGGTGACGGGCGACGGCACCACGCTCTTCTCCGACAACGCCGAGACCGCGGACCCCGCGTGGACCGCGAAGGGCTTCACCCGCCAGGGCGCGTCCTTCACCAAGGACTACGCGCAGTACTACATCGCCGAGAACCGGCAGTACGTCTCGTACGACAAGACGCTCGAGACCGGCCCGTACAACTTCGGCTTCACCTCGCGTCCGGACTGGGTGGAGCACTACGCGTACCAGAACGGCCTGCTGATCTGGAAGTGGGACACCTCCCAGGCGGACAACAACACCAGCCAGCACCCGGGCACCGGCCTGCTCCTGCCCGTCGACTCGCACCCGACCGCGATGAAGTGGAAGGACGGCACCCCGCTGCGCAACCGCATCCAGTCGTACGACTCGCCGTTCAGCCTCTACCGCACGGACGGCATCACGCTGCACAAGGCGGACGTGGCGACGTACTTCCCGGGCTCGAAGGGGGTCTCGGTCTTCAACGACCGCACGAACACCTACTACGACCCGGCGAACCCGACCGGCGGTGTCAGGATCACTGACACCAACACGAAGATCAAGATCCTCAAGGAGGCCAGGAACGGCTCGACCATCGAGCTCGAGGTCGGTCCCGCGGGCAGGTAAGCGGCGACTTCCCTGACCGGAGCGTGATCGGCGGTGATCCCGAACGGGTCACCGCCGATCCGTCGTTCCGTGTTCCCGCGCGTGCGCCCCGCCCGGCGGCGCCTACAGGACGACCGGCTTGCCGGTCAGTTCCACGCCCGCCTCCCGCAGCTCCTCCAGCGCCCGCTCGGTCGTCGCCGGGGCGACCCCGGCGGTCAGGTCGAGGAGCACCTGCGTGCGGAAACCCTCCCGGGCGGCGTCCAGGGCGGTGGCCCGCACGCAGTGGTCGGTGGCGATGCCGACGACGTCGACCTCGTCGATCCCGCGGGCGCGCAGCCAGTCGGCGAGCGCGGTGCCGTTCTCGTCGGTGCCCTCGAAGCCGCTGTAGGCCGCCGAGTACGCCCCCTTGTCGAAGACGGCGTCGACGGCGCCGGAGGCGACGGCGGGGGCGAAGTTCGGGTGGAAGCCCACGCCCTCCGTGCCGGCGACGCAGTGCGCCGGCCAGGAGTGGACGTAGTCGGGATTGTCGGCGAAGTGGCCGCCCGGCGCTATGTGGTGGTCGCGGGTGGCCACGACGTGGCGGTAGCCGGCCGGGGCCTGCCCGATCAGCTCGGTGACGGCGGCGGCCACGTCGGCACCGCCGGCCACCGCGAGGCTGCCTCCCTCGCAGAAGTCGTTCTGCACGTCTACGACGATCAGGGCGCGGCGCATGGGCGGTGTCCTTCGACTACTGGGCCGTCCGGGGCGACCGGGCCGGCCACGGGGGTGGTGGGGGAGCGGGGGACGAGGAGGGACGGGTGGTGCGGGGCCCCTCGCGGGGCCTTCCGTGGGACCTTTCGCGGGACACCAGCTTTAGCTACCCGAGCCCCCGTGGACGTACTCCGTCGGAATGACGGGTTCCCCCCGGGACAGCTGGGTGGCGGACAGCGGCAGGTTGGCGCGGGCGGCGGCGTGCCGGTCGCGGGCGGCCTCCAGCGGCTCGCGGGCGACGACCTCGCCGCCCTTGACCAGCTGGACCTGGAGCTGCCGGCCGGCCAGGCCGGCGGGGACCGGTCCGGTGCCGACGACCTCGGCCTCGGCGTACCCGTCGGCGTCCGGGCGGCGGGCGGCCCACTTGCGGCCGCCGATCGAGGTCTTGCCGCCGCTGGACTTCTTGGCCACCGGCACCAGCGGCGCCCCGGCGGCGTCGGTCTCGGCGCGGGCGACCAGCTTGTAGACCATCGAGGCGGTCGGGTGCCCGGACCCGGTCACCAGCTGGGTGCCGACGCCGTACGCGTCCACGGGCGCCGCCGCCAGCGAGGCGATGGCGTACTCGTCCAGGTCCGAGGTGACGACGATCTTCGTTCCGGTGGCGCCCAGCTCGTCCAGCTGCTGCCGCACCCGGTGCGCGACCAGCAGCAGGTCCCCGGAGTCGATGCGCACGGCGCCCAGCTCGGGCCCGGCCACCTCCACCGCCGTACGGACGGCCTCGGCGACGTCGTAGGTGTCCACCAGCAGGGTGGTGCCCCGGCCCAGGGAGTCGACCTGGGCGCGGAAGGCGTCGCGCTCGGTGTCGTGGAGCAGGGTGAAGGCGTGGGCGGAGGTGCCGACGGTGGGGATGTTGTAGCGGAAGCCGGCGGCCAGGTCGGAGGTGGTCGCGAAGCCGCCGACGTAGGCGGCGCGGGCGGCGGCGACCGCGGCCAGCTCGTGGGTGCGGCGGGCGCCCATCTCGATCAACGGCCGCTCCCCGGCGGCGGAGGCCATGCGGGAGGCGGCGGCGGCGATCGCCGAGTCGTGGTTGAGGATGGAGAGGATCACCGTCTCCAGCAGCACGCACTCGCCGAAGGTCCCCTCGACCCGCATGACCGGCGAGCCGGGGAAGTACACCTCGCCCTCCGGGTAGCCCCAGATGTCGCCGCTGAAGCGGTAGCCGGCGAGCCAGTCCAGGGTCTCGTCGTCGACGACGTCCTTCTCCCGCAGGAAGCGCAGCACGCCGGTGTCGAAACGGAAGTTCTCCACCGCGTCCAGCACCCGCCCGGTACCGGCCACCACGCCGTAGCGGCGG
Source organism: Streptomyces sp. NPDC006384 (assembly GCF_042870695.1). Taxonomy (NCBI): domain Bacteria; kingdom Bacillati; phylum Actinomycetota; class Actinomycetes; order Kitasatosporales; family Streptomycetaceae; genus Streptomyces; species Streptomyces sp. NPDC006384. Next base: position 52,950 of record NZ_JBIAHR010000018.1, on the reverse strand, counting down.
CCGTCGGGCAGCCGGCGCGTGAAGACCTCGAAGACGCTGCGCCGCGAGGCCGTGCCGGCCTTCAGGGCGGCTCGGAGCATGGTCAGCTCGTACTGGTCCGTGAAGAGCGCCGTCGAGGGAACGTCCACCGGCAGCCCAAGGTCCGCTGTGTTCATGACGACCGATCGTACTCCCATTTCGTCAGTTTGACGATTTGTGGTTCCGTGGCATGGCCCACAGGCCCGTTTGTGCGAGTGCCCCCCTGTGGTGGCAGCATGGGCAGTGTGACGGCAGCCGCACCCATGGAGATCGAGAAGACCGAGTCGGCGGAGGAGGTCTTCGCCGTACCCGAGCCCGACGTGCCCTGGGTGACGATCGTGCACAACGACCCCGTCAACCTCATGAGCTACGTGACCTACGTCTTCCAGACGTACTTCGGCTACTCGAAGGACAAGGCCACCAAGCTCATGCTCGACGTCCACCACAAGGGCCGGGCGGTCGTGTCCAGCGGCTCGCGCGAGGAGATGGAGCGGGATGTCCAGGCCATGCACGGCTACGGCCTGTGGGCCACCCTCCAGCAGGACCGGAAATGACCCACGCCCGCCCGCAGGACGGAAGTAGCTGAATCACCTCCATGCCAGGACAGTTCGAACCGCTCCCCGGCGGCGGCGCGGCCGTCGCCCTCGACGACGTCGAGATCTCCATCATCCGCTCGCTCGCCGTGCAGCTCCTGGAGCTGATCGGCCCCGGTCCCGCCGAGGACGCCTCCGCCGACCCGCTCGCCGAGCTGTTCGCCGAGGGCCCCAGCGAACCGCCCTCCGACCCGGTGCTGCGCCGCCTGTTCCCGGACGCCTACGGCGACCCCGAGGGCACCCCGCGGCCCGAGGAGGCCGAGGAGCGGCGCGCGCGCTCCGCCGAGTTCCGCCGCTACACCGAGAACGACCTGCGCGCCGGCAAGCGGCAGAACGCCCTCGTGGTGATCCGCGCCCTGGACGCCCTCGCCTCGGAGGCGGCGGGCGAGGACGGCGCGGTGCTGAAGCTGTCGCCGGACGAGTCCCGGCAGTGGCTGGGCACCCTGAACGACCTGCGCCTGGCGATCGGCTCCCGGCTGGAGATCACCGACGAGGACGACACCGACCTGCTCTACCGGCTCCCCGACGAGGACCCGCGCAAGCCGATGGTGATGGCGTACCTGTGGCTGGGCAGCCTCCAGGAGACGCTCGTCACGACCCTGATGCCCTGATCCGACCGGCAACGCCCCGGAGTGCCCGGCACGGGTGTCCGCTCAGAGGACGCTCACGTCCGCATAACGATCCTGTGAAAACGGTGCCCCCGTATGCGCCGTTCAGATGGCTTTTGCCCCCTTCTCCTTGTGTGATGCGTCACAGGCCGTGCCTGTGGTCTCCGTTGCGGCCGTGATAAATCTTCACGACCGCCCGGCGAACACCACCCGCATGTTCGACCGGGTGCGCCACCGAGCCGGTAACCGCCGGCCAGGCACGAGCAGGCCCGTGAAGCCCGCTCAGCTCCATCATCCGGGGGGATCGAGACCCGATCCGCGGCCGACTCGAGGCCCGGATCGGCATGGAGAAAGGCGCACCACACATGACCTCTGCGCAGGTCGACCAGCATCGCGACGGCAGCGAGGCCGTGCAGCACGAGGGCGGCGAGGGATACCAGCGCGGGCTCGGCGCCCGGCAGATCCAGATGATCGCCATCGGCGGCGCCATCGGCACCGGCCTCTTCCTCGGCGCGGGCAAGGGCATCTCCAAGGCCGGCCCCAGCCTGATCCTGGCCTACGCCATCGCGGGCTGCGTCATCTTCCTGATCATGCGGGCCCTCGGCGAACTGCTGATGTACCGCCCGGTCTCCGGCTCCTTCTCGGAGTACGCGCGCGAGTTCATCGGCCCCTTCTCGGGCTTCGTGACCGGATGGACGTACTGGCTGTTCTGGGTCGTCACCGGCATCACCGAGGTCACCGCCGCGGCGGCCTACATGACGTACTGGTGGGACATCCCGCAATGGGTGTCCGCCCTGGTCTTCACGGTCGTCCTGTACGGCGCGAACCTCATCTCCGTGAAGCTCTTCGGCGAGCTGGAGTTCTGGTTCTCGATGGTCAAGGTCACCGCGATCATCGGCATGATCCTCATCTGCGCCGGCGTCCTGACGATCGGCTTCTCGGACGCCGGCGACACCGCCTCCGTCTCCCAGCTCTGGAACGACGGCGGCTTCTTCCCCAACGGCGTCGGCAGCAGCCTCATGACCCTGCAGATGGTCATGTTCGCCTTCCTCGCCGTCGAACTGGTCGGCGTCACCGCGGGCGAGTCCAAGGACCCCGAGACCGTCCTGCCCAAGGCCATCAACACCGTGCCGTGGCGCATCGCCGTCTTCTACGTCGGCGCGCTGATCATGATCCTGTCGGTGGTGCCGTGGACGCACTTCCAGCCGGGCGTCAGCCCCTTCGTCGCCGCCTTCGAGAAGATGGGCCTCGCCGCCGGCGCGGGCATCGTGAACTTCGTCGTCCTGACGGCCGCGCTGTCCTCCTGCAACTCGGGCATGTACTCCACCGGCCGCATGCTGCGCGACCTCGCACTCAACAGCCAGGGCCCGAAGCTGTTCACGCGGCTGACGTCCCGGGGCACCCCGCTGATCGGCACGACGTTCTCCGCCGCGCTGATGATGGTCGGCGTCTGGATCAACTACCAGTGGCCCGGCAAGGCGTTCGACTACGTCGTCTCCTTCGCCACCATCTCCGGCATGTGGGCCTGGATCATGATCCTGATCTCCCAGATCCGCTACCGCGCCAAGGCCGACCGCGGCGAACTGCCCCGCTCGGAGTTCCGCGCCCCCGGCGCCCCGTACACGAGCTGGTTCGCGCTCGCCTTCATCGGCATGGTGATCGTGCTGATGGGCATCGACAAGGACGCCCGCATCTCGCTGTACTGCGCGCCGCTGTGGGGCCTGCTCCTCGGCGTGTCCTACCTGGTGCTCAGGCGCCGCAACCCGAAGGCCGCGGCCTTCGCCAGGCGCTGACGCACCCGCCCGGACGTCCGGCCGCCGGGAGCTCTCGTGGCGCCCCGCGGCGGCCGCCGCTCAGGACGTCCGGCATGTGGGCTGCTCCGTACCACCCCTCGGTACGGAGCAGCCCTTCTGCTTATCCTGGCGCACATGCTGACCCTCACCCAGGCCCTCTACGACCAGATCGTCGCCCACGCCCGCAAGGACCACCCCGACGAGGCGTGCGGCGTCGTCGCGGGCCCGGCCGGCTCGGACCGCCCCGAGCGCTTCATCCCCATGCTGAACGCGGCCATGTCGCCCACCTTCTACGAGTTCGACTCCGGCGATCTGCTCAAGCTCTACCGCGAGATGGACGACCGCGACGAGGAACCGGTGGTCATCTACCACTCCCACACGGCCACCGAGGCCTACCCCTCCCGCACCGACATCACCTACGCCAACGAGCCCGGCGCCCACTACGTCCTCGTCTCCACCGCCGACACCGACGGCCTCGGCGACTTCCAGTTCCGCTCCTTCCGGATCGTGGACGGCGAGGTCACGGAGGAGGAGGTCAAGGTCGTGGACTCCTACTGATCTCGCCCCCCGGACGGAAAATGTCCGAGGCGTGAGATCACACTCCGGAAGCCCGACCGGGAATCGATACGATGAGCCCATGGTTCTTCTCGACGTGAGCGAAAAGGCGCCGGGCACCCTGCTCGTGGCGCGGCTGCACGTCGACCTGTGCAGGCTGAACAGCGCCATCTGTTGACCCCCGCTGCCGCCGTACGGCCGTGAGCCGCGGCGGGCCGTCGCGCGCCGCCGCGCGCCCCACCGAACCCACGACACCTTCCGACAGGAGCCCTCAGCCATGGCCATCGAGGTCCGCATCCCCACCATCCTCCGCCAGTACACCGACGGCCAGAAGGCGGTGGAGGGCAACGGGGACACCCTCGCCGAGCTCTTCGCCGACCTCGAGACCCGCCACACGGGCATCCAGGCCCGCATCGTCGACGGCGAGCAGCTCCGCCGCTTCGTCAACGTCTACCTGAACGACGAGGACGTCCGCTTCCTCGACGGCATCGACACCAAGCTCGCCGACGGCGACAACGTCACGATCCTGCCGGCCGTCGCCGGCGGCATGGCCTGATCGGGATGCGGTACGACTCCCCGCTGGCCGCGGTGGGCAACACCCCCCTGGTGCGCCTGCCGCGGCTGTCGCCGTCCGACGACGTCCGCATCTGGGCCAAGCTGGAGGACCGCAACCCGACCGGCTCCGTCAAGGACCGCCCCGCCCTGCACATGATCGAGCAGGCGGAGAAGGACGGCCGCCTCACCCCGGGCTGCACGATCCTGGAGCCGACCAGCGGCAACACCGGCATCTCGCTGGCCATGGCCGCCAGGCTCAAGGGCTACCGCATCGTCTGCGTGATGCCCGAGAACACCTCGCAGGAACGCCGCGACCTGCTCGCCATGTGGGGCGCCGAGATCATCTCCTCCCCGGCCGCCGGCGGCTCCAACACCGCCGTACGCGTCGCCAAGGAACTCTCCGCCGAGCACCCCGACTGGGTGATGCTCTACCAGTACGGCAACCCGGACAACGCCGGCGCCCACTACGCGACGACCGGCCCCGAGATCCTCGCCGACCTCCCCTCGGTCACCCACTTCGTCGCCGGCCTCGGCACGACGGGGACGCTGATGGGCGTCGGCCGCTACCTGCGCGAGCACAAGCCCGACGTGAAGATCGTCGCCGCCGAACCGCGCTACGACGACCTGGTCTACGGCCTGCGCAACCTCGACGAGGGCTTCGTGCCCGAGCTGTACGACGCCTCCGTGCTCACCACCCGCTTCTCCGTCGGCTCGGCCGACGCGGTCACCCGCACCCGCGAACTCCTCCAGCAGGAGGGCATCTTCGCGGGCGTCTCCACCGGCGCCGCCCTGCACGCCGCCATCGGCGTCGGCAACAAGGCGGTCAGGGCCGGCGAGAGCGCGGACATCGTGTTCGTCGTCGCCGACGGCGGCTGGAAGTACCTCTCCACCGGCGTCTACACCGCCGCCACCACCGAAGAGGCCATCGCCACCCTCCAGGGCCAGCTCTGGGCCTGACGCCTCACCGGGCGAGGTGCCGCACCTGGTCCCACAGGGCCGGGTCCACCTCGCCCACCCGGCGCCGGAAATCCCCCACCGGCACCTGACGCAGCTCGTCCGTCTCCAGGAAGCTCGTCCGCCCCCGCCCGTCCCCGACGGCCCCCGGCGGCAGCGGGACCACCCCGGCCCGACCCTCCCGGTACCGCGACGTGATCTTCGCGACCAGCACCCGCCGCCCCCGCACCGCCAGCACCAGACACGGCCGGTCCTTCGACCCCGCCCGGTCCTCGAAGGGCACCGCCGCCCACCAGATCTCCGCGGGCCGCGGCCGTACCGCCCGGTCCCGCGGACCCCTCGGATACCCCGGCGGACGCCGCCTGCCCGCCGGCCGCCGCCCCCGCCCCCAGCCGTCGGTGACCGCCGCGACGAACGCGAGAATCACCACCGCCGCGAGCGCGAGCCACCAGGACGTGTCCATACCGACGACGTTACCGGCGCACACCACCACCGCGCGCCCCCGCGAACGCCCCGCACTCCCCACGACCAGCCGAACCGGTGACAGCGCAGGTGAGTTCGCCCACAACCACCCCTGGCGAAGGAGCGACCGAAGGTTTCGCGCCTTACGCTCGACGAACCGCACGACCCCCGTCCCCTCCCCACCCGCCAGCGGAGGTTTCTGCTTCATGAAGCTCACCGTCGTCGGCTGCTCGGGGTCGTTCCCGTCCGCGGAGTCGGCCTGCTCGAGCTACCTCGTCGAGGCCGACGGCTTCCGGCTGCTCCTCGACATGGGCAACGGCGCCCTCGGCGAGCTGCAGCGCCACTGCGGTCTCTACGACCTCGACGCGATCTTCCTCAGCCACCTGCACGCCGACCACTGCATCGACATGTGCGCCTACTTCGTCGCGCGCTACTACCGGCACGACGGCGGCCGCTGCGCCCCCCTGCCGGTCTACGGCCCCGAGGGCACCGAGCACCGGCTCACCACCGCCTACGCCGACACCCCCTCCGCCTCCTCCATGAGCGAGGTCTTCGACTTCCACACGGTCAAGCCCTCCGCCTTCGAGGTCGGCCCGTTCACCGTGCGCACCGAGCGCGTCGCCCACCCCGTGGAGGCCTACGGCATCCGCATCGAGCACGCGGGCCGGACACTGACCTACTCCGGCGACACCGGCCCCACCCCCGTGCTGGACGAACTCGCCCGGGACACCGACCTGTTCCTGTGCGAGGCCGCCTTCACGCACGGCAAGGAGAACATCCCCGACCTGCACCTCAACGGCCGCGAGGCCGGCGAGAGCGCCACCCGCGCCGCCGCCCGCCGCCTGGTCCTCACCCACATCCCCCCGTGGACCGACCCGCAGACCAACCTCACCGACGCCCGCGCGGCCTACACCGGCCCGGTCGACGTGGCGGCACCGGGCACGGTGTACGAGATCTGACGACGACGGCGCCCACGCGGACGCGACGAGGCCCCCGGAGCTCGCGGCTCCGGGGGCCTCGTTCATGCCGTACGGCGGGAACTCACGCCTTCGTGAGGTCCTCGACCTCCTCCTCGGGCTCGCGGCCCGGGGTCTTGAGGTCGAACTTGATGATCGCGAAGCGGAACGTCACGTAGTAGAGCGCCGCGAACACCAGGCCGATCGGAATGATCAGCCACGGCTTGGTCGCCAGATGCCAGTTCAGGGCGTAGTCGATGAAGCCGGCCGAGAAGTTGAAGCCGGCGTGCACCCCGAGACCCCAGGTGACCGCCATCGACACCGCCGTCAGCACCGCGTGCAGCACGTACAGGACCGGCGCGATGAACATGAACGAGAACTCGATCGGCTCGGTCACACCCGTGACGAACGAGGTCAGGGCGAGCGAGACCATCATGCCGAGGACGGCCTTGCGGCGCTCCGGACGGGCGCAGTGCGCGATGGCGATCGCGGCGGCCGGCAGACCGAACATCATGATCGGGAAGAAGCCGGACTGGAACAGACCGGCGTTCGGGTCACCGGCCAGGAAGCGGGTGATGTCACCGTGCACGACCTCACCCGCGGAGTTGGTGAAGTCGCCCAGCTGGAACCAGGCCACGGTGTTCACGAACTGGTGCATGCCGACCGGGATCAGCGCGCGGTTCACACCGCCGAACAGGGCGGCACCGCCCGAGCCGAGACCCGTCATCCACTCGCCGAAGTCCGAGATGCCGTTGCCGATGGGCTCCCAGACCAGACCGAAGAAGACACCGACGACGATGCCGACGAACGCCATGATGATCGGCACCAGGCGGCGGCCGTTGAAGAAGCCGAGCCAGTCCACCAGCTTCGTGCGGTGGAACCGCTGCCACAGCACGGCGGAGAGCAGACCCATGACGATGCCGCCGAGCACGCCCGGGTTGTTGTACGTCGCGGCGACGTCCTCACCGTTCTTGATCACCGCCTCGGTGACCGGGAAGGCCTCCAGGACCTTGCTGTAGACGAGGAAGCCCACCACGGCGGCGAGCGCGGTCGAGCCGTCCGCCTTCTTGGCGAAGCCGATGGCCACGCCTATGCAGAACAGGATCGGCAGCGAGCCGGTGAGGGCACCGCCCGCGTTGTTGAAGACGGCGGCGACCTTGTCCCAGCCGAGGCCGTCCTTGCCGAAGATGTCGTCCTGGCCGAGCCGGACCATGATGCCCGCCGCCGGCAGTACGGCGATCGGGAGCTGCAGGCTGCGGCCGACCTTCTGCAGGCCCTGGAAAAGGCCCTGTCCCCGCTTCTTTGCGGGGGCCGCCGTTGCGGTGGCGGTGCTCATACGTCCTCCATCGTCTGATGGTCTACACCACTCAGTGGTGTAGACCTGTTGTAGCACGATGAAGGCCGCATAAGGAACCCGCGAATCCGCTACCGCGGCACTACACGCAGTACCGATCGAGAACCCGCGCCGGCCCCGCCCCGGACCCGCCCCGGACCCCCGCGACAGCACACCGAAAGGCCCCCGGACTCCGACGGCGGAACCCGGGGGCCTTCGCAGGACCACCCGCCCAGAATACGTGAGCCCTACACCTTCGTGGCGTCCTCCACCTCCTCCTCCGGCTCACGCCCCGGCGTCTTCAGATCGAACCTCGTGATCGCGAACCGGAACACCACGTAATAGACGAGCGCGAAACACAGACCGATCGGAATGATCAGCCACGGCCGCGTCGCCAGATTCCAGTTGATGACGTAGTCGATCAGCCCCGCCGAGAAACTGAACCCGTCCTTCACCCCCAGCCCCCACGACACCGCCATCGACACACCCGTCAGCACCACGTGCACCGCGTACAGCAACGGCGCCACGAACAGGAACGAGTACTCCAACGGCTCGGTGATGCCCGTCACGAACGACGTCAGCGCCAACGACAGCATCAGACCGCCCACCTCCTTGCGGCGGTGCGGCAGCGCACAGTGCGTGATCGCCAGCGCCGCCGCCGGCAACGCGAACATCATGATCGGGAAGAACCCCGTCGTGAACTGACCCGCGTCCGGATCCCCCGCCAGAAACATGTTGATGTCCCCGTGCACCACCGAGCCGTCCGGCTTCGTGTACGAACCGAACTGGAACCACATCGGCACGTTCAGGAACTGATGCAACCCGATCACCAGCAACGCCCGGTTCGCCAGCCCGAACACACCCGCACCCCACGCCCCCAACCCCGTCAGCCAGTCACTGAAACTCTCCAGCGCATCCCCGACCGGCGGCCACACCCACAGACACAGCGCCGCGAACACGATCGCCACGAACGCCATCACGATCGGCACCAGCCGCCGCCCGTTGAAGAACCCCAGCCAGTCCACCAGCCGCGTCCGGTGGAACCGCTGCCAGAAGTACGCCGCCATCAGCCCCATCACGATGCCGCCGAAAACCCCCGGATTCTGGTACGTGAACGCCGTCACCGTCTCCGAACCGTCCGTCAGCCGGCACCCGATCTGCGGCACCGCCCGCGACCCCTCCGGACAGTCCTCCGGGAACTGCCGCAGCACGTTCCAGTAGACGAGGAACCCCGCCACCGCCGCCAGCGCCGTCGACCCGTCCGCCTTCTTCGCCATCCCGATCGCCACACCGACGCAGAACAGCAGCGGCAACCCCAGCGAACCGTCCAGCAACGCCCCGCCCGCGCCCGTCATCACCTTCGAGACGTTCGTCCACCCCAGACCGTCGTCCCCGAACACATCCGGCTGACCCAGCCGGTTCAGGATCCCGGCCGCGGGCAGCACCGCGATGGGCAGCTGAAGACTGCGCCCCATCTTCTGCAACCCCTGGAACAGCTTGTTCCAACGGGCACGGACAGGGGTGACAGCACTGTCGGCACTCATCCGGTCTCCGTCCGGTCGCCTGGAAACCCCTCGGGCGGGAGGCGGTTTGGCGGCCGTCCCCACGGTGGTGTAGACCAGTCGGGAGACGGTTCCGCTGACGTGACGACATCATTCGGTACATACCGAATGACCGCTCGCGAAGATGGGCCAACTGTGGGTTACTGCGACAAAGCGGTTCGGACCAGGGAGAAAGAACATGGCCAGCAAGGCTGAGAAGATCGTCGCCGGCCTCGGCGGCATCGACAACATCGAAGAGGTCGAAGGCTGCATCACCCGCCTGCGCACCGAAGTCGTCGACCCCGCCCTGGTCGACGAAGCCGCCCTCAAGGCCGCCGGCGCCCACGGCGTCGTCAAGATGGGCACCGCCATCCAGGTCGTCATCGGCACCGACGCCGACCCCATCGCCGCCGACATCGAAGACATGATGTAACACCCACCGGACCACACACCGCCGGACACGTCACCGGACACACCACCGGTCACGCCACCGGTCACGCCACCGGCACCGGCACCGGACCCAGGGGCCTTCCCACCGCCGTCCACAGCGGAGGAAGGCCCCTCCCCATGGGCCGCTAGGCTCACCCGCATGTCACGAATCGACGGCCGCACCCCCCAACAGCTCCGCCCCGTCACCATCGAACGCGGCTGGAGCAAACACGCCGAAGGCTCCGTCCTCGTCTCCTTCGGCGACACCAAGGTCCTCTGCACCGCCTCCGTCACCGAAGGCGTCCCCCGCTGGCGCAAAGGCAGCGGCGAAGGCTGGGTCACCGCCGAATACGCCATGCTCCCCCGCGCCACCAACACCCGCGGCGACCGCGAATCCATCAAAGGCCGCATCGGCGGACGCACCCACGAGATCAGCCGCCTCATCGGCCGCTCCCTGCGCGCCGTCATCGACTACAAGGCACTCGGCGAAACCACCATCGTCCTCGACTGCGACGTCCTCCAGGCCGACGGCGGCACCCGCACCGCCGCCATCACCGGCGCCTACGTCGCCCTCGCCGACGCCATCACCTGGGGCCAGGCCAACAAACTCATCCGCCCCAGCCGCAAACCCCTCACCGGCACCGTCGCCGCCGTCTCCGTCGGCATCGTCGCCGGCACCCCCATGCTCGACCTCCGCTACGAGGAGGACGTCCGCGCCGACACCGACATGAACGTCGTCTGCACCGGCGACGGCCGCTTCGTCGAAATCCAGGGCACCGCCGAGGCCGAACCCTTCGACCGCGACGAACTCAACACCCTCCTCGACCTCGCCGCGGCCGGCTGCGCCGAACTCGCCGACCTGCAGCGCAAGGCCCTCGCCACCGTCCTCGAAAAGCAGTAACCCCGAAAAACGAAGACGCCACCAGGAAACCGACGCCCGGCGGGCAACTCCACCGCCCACCACCGCGTCTTGAGCAGTACGGGCGTACGGCCCCACCGCCGTACGCCCCGCGCCACACCACGACCCGGGCCACCCGGCCCCGTCCCACGGGAGGACCGAGACCCATGGCCGCGATACGACGCCGCCACCGTCGCCGCACCGCACACGCCGCCGCAGCCCTGACGGCCGCCGCCCTCACCGTGGGCCTGACCACCGGCTGCGACGCCGTCGACAAGGCACTCGACTGCGTCCAGACCGCAGACGCCATCGCCGACAGCGTCACCGCACTCCAGCAGGCCGTGGAGAACACCTCCAACGACCCGACCCAGCTCGAGAAATCCCTCGACGACATCGACAAGAACCTCGAGAAGATCGGCGACCGCACCGACAACGCCGACGTCAACAAGGCCGTCGACGACCTCGGCAAAGCCGTCGGCAACGTCCGCACCTCCGTCCGCGACGGCGACGCCACCCCCGACCTCAGCCCCGTCACCGACGCGGCGGGCGAACTGACCAAGGTCTGCACACCGTAGCGGGACGGACGCCGGGCACCGGGGTCCACGGCACTGCCGGATACTGGACCCCATGACCCGCCTGATCCTCGCCACCCGCAACACCGGAAAGATCACCGAACTCCGGGCCATCCTCGCCGACGCGGGCCTGCCCCACGAACTCGTCGGCGCGGACACCTACCCCGACATCCCCGACGTCAAGGAAACCGGCGTCACCTTCGCCGAGAACGCCCTCCTCAAGGCCCACGCCCTCGCACAGGCCACCGGCCACCCCGCCGTCGCCGACGACTCCGGCCTCTGCGTCGACGTCCTGAACGGCGCCCCCGGCATCTTCTCCGCCCGCTGGGCCGGCCGCCACGGCGACGACAAGGCCAACCTCGACCTCCTCCTCGCCCAGATCGCCGACATCCCCGACGAACACCGCGGCGCCCACTTCGCCTGCGCCGCCGCCCTCGCCCTCCCCGACGGCACGGAGCGGGTGGTCGAGGGACAGCTCCGCGGCACCCTCCGCCGGGAGCCCGCCGGCACGGGCGGCTTCGGCTACGACCCGATCCTCCAGCCCGAGGGCGACACCCGCACCTGCGCGGAACTGACCGCGGCCGAGAAGAACACCATCAGCCACCGCGGCAAGGCCTTCCGCGCCCTGGTACCGGCGGTACGGGAGCTGTTGGGCTAAGAGGCTAACGGCAACGGCCTGCGTATCCTCTTTGGATTCGCAGGCCGTTTGCGTGCGGCGGGAGGGATTCGAACCCTCAAGCCCGATCAGGGGCCACAGATCCTAAGTCTGCTGCGTCGCCATTGCGCCACCGCCGCCAGCGTCTGCCATCGTACCGGGAGCCGCATGCCGCCTTGTGCGTCCCCTGCACCAGGTGGTGGTCGTCGCGTGGCAGTTCGGACACAGCAAGCGCAGATTCTCGCGCCGATTGTCACTCCGGTCACCGTTGATGTGATCGACCTCCAAGGTCATCGGCTTTCCCAGCCACTCGGGCCCGATGCCACACTCGGCGCACTCCTCAGATACGCCGATCTCGCGGAGTGCACGGCGGAGTGGCGCAGTCCGAGTCCGGTTGCCGTCGTCTCGTTTGATCAGCACTTCTTCGGGCTTCTTGCCCAATGCCGGTCGAGACTTGCCTCGCTGATGGGCCTGCCCCAGGAAGTGGGTGGTGCTGAGGCTCTCTTCGGCGATCCACTGACGCAGGAGCGCGCGTTGCCTGCCGTTGTCCGGGCGCTCCAGACGACGGAGGGTCTCTGCGATCGAGGATGACGCACCGACCGCGGCACTCAACTCGCCTGATGAGGGTCGGGATCGCCTGCCCCAGGGTGTGAAGTGAGAGGTATCGATGCCGAAGTGGGCGAAGCGGCGTGTGAGGTAGCGTCGCAGTGTCGCGTAGGGGCGGGTACCGAAGAAGGCGATGACCTGATCGATGTCGGAACACTGGGCGGCAGCTTCGATGAGTCGCTCGCGTGAGTACTGGACGGAGTTGTTCATGAGGACGTTCCCTTGGGACGCCCTTTGCCGCGACCTCGGTACTCGTCCGTCGTCGAGTGGCAGTTGGGGCACAGGAACCGAAGGTTTTGGATGCGGTTATCTCGCCAGTTGCCGTCGATGTGATCGACTTCAAGGGGTAGTGGTCGGCCGCGCCAGGTCGTCTGCACACCGCAGAGGCTGCACTGCTCCGGAACCCCGAGTGTCGTCATCGCCCACCGAAGACGGTCACTGTGGACGCGTCGGGCCGCGTCGGGTGCCTGCTCGACCAGCAGAGCCTCAGGGGTTCGCGGGCGGCGCCGTTCGCCGCGCCGGGACGGTACTCGGAAGTGCGACACATCGATGCCGTACTCCTTGATCCGACGGCTGATGTGCGTGTGGTTTCCTCCGACGGCGTCCAGTCCCAGATGCCGCAGTACCTCGTACATGTTCGTGGAGGCCGAGACCGCTTCTCCAAGGATTTCCCTGGACCACTTCACACCGTCGCGCTGGAAGTGCGATACGTCCACCCCCAGTTTGCGCATCCGCTCCCGGACATAGGCCCGCGTCGAACTCCTCGGATCCACCCCCAACCGCACCAACGCCTCCGACAGCGTCCGTGCTCCCCGAGCCGCCTCCTCCAGCCGTTCCTTGCTGTACGCACTGGTCCCCATTGAGCCCCTCCGTCCCCGGCCATCCGTTCGTGGCCTCGTACGGAGTAACGAACCGGTTATCGGACGGTCACGCACGGCATGCGGAGGGGCCCGTACCGGATGCCTCCGGTACGGGCCCCGCAAGAGGGACCTCAGATGCCCAGGTCCTTGATGATCTTGGCTACGTGGCCCGTGGCGCGGACGTTGTAGAGGGCGCGTTCGACGTTGCCCTCCTCGTCGACGACGATCGTGGAGCGGATGACGCCCATGTAGGTCTTGCCGTAGTTCTTCTTCTCGCCGTAGGCGCCGTAGGCGTCGAGGACCTTCTTGTCCGGGTCGGCGAGGAGGGTGACCCTCAGGGACTCGGTGTCGCGGAACTTGGCGAGCTTCTCCGGCTTGTCGGGGGAGATGCCGATGACGTCGTAGCCGGCGCCGGCCAGGAGTTCCAGGTTGTCCGTGAAGTCGCAGGCCTGCTTCGTGCAGCCGGGGGTGAGCGCGGCGGGGTAGAAGTAGACGATGACCTTGCGGCCCTTGTGGTCGGCCAGGGACACCTCGTTGCCATCGGCGTCCGGGAGGGTGAAGGCGGGGGCAGGGTCCCCCGGCTGGAGTCGCTCGCTCATCGGGCCAGCGTAACCGGGGGTCCTGGGAGTGCGGGGAGGCGAGTAGCTGACAGACTGTCCGGGACAGTGTCGGAAGACTTCGGAGGCCGTACGGTGGCGGACACGTCGGACAGCAGGACCCCGGCGCAGATCGAGGCGGACATCAGGCGCCGCCGCGAGGTGCTGGCCGAGACGCTCGACGAGATCGGGGTGCGGGTGCACCCGAAGACGATCGTGGGCGATGCGAAGGCCAAGGTCGCCTCCAGCGTCGATCACACCCTCGGACGGGCGTACGTCCAGGTCAATCGTGTGGTCAGCGATGTGAAGTCGCGGTTCGTGGACGAGGAGGGCTCGCCGCGGATGGAGCGGGTCGTGCCCGTCGCGCTCGTGGTGGTCGGGGTCGTGGGGCTGATCGCCCTCGGCGGCGGCCGGCGGAGCGGTGATCCCCGGCGGCGCGGTGGTACCCGGCGGCGCGGGCGCTGAGGCGGGGCAGGTAGGTTTCAGGGCGTGAGCGCCAAGAGAAACGAGCACAGTTCCCCGGACGACAAGCTGCCCATCCGGATGCTGCACGACCGTGTACTCGTGCGGCAGGACACCAATGAGGGCGAGCGGCGTTCCGGGGGCGGGATCCTGATTCCCGCCACGGCGGCGGTCGGCCGGCGGCTGGCCTGGGCCGAGGTCGTCGCGGTGGGGCAGAACGTACGGACCGTGGAGCCGGGTGACCGGGTGCTGTTCGATCCGGAGGACCGGGCGGAGGTCGAGGTGCGGGGTACCGCGTACGTGCTGATGCGTGAGCGTGATCTGCATGCCGTGGCGGCGGACCGGTTCGAGGGGTCGGAGGATTCGACCGGGTTGTACCTGTAGAAGCGGATCGTGCCCGGGGAGCGGTGGCTTTCAGGGTTTCAGGGTTTTCAGGGGCTGGTGATCAAGGTCACCGGCCCCTTTCCGTTGTCTTTGCTAGCGTGGGGGGCATCCCGACGAGACGCGCCGTACCGGGTTGAAGGAAAAGACGACGCACCACCGTTCAGTTCGCTCCACGGAGGTGCTTGTCATGGCGTGGGTTCTGCTTGTCGTCGCCGGTCTGCTCGAGGTCGGCTGGTCGATCGGGATGAAGTACACCGAGGGTTTCACGCGGCTGTGGCCGAGTGTGTTCACCGGTGCGGGGATCGTCGCGAGCATGCTGCTGCTGTCGTACGCGGCGCGGACGCTGCCCATCGGTACCGCCTACGGGGTGTGGGTGGGCATCGGTGCGGCCGGTGCGGCGGTGCTCGGCATGGTGGTGCTGGGTGAGCCGGCGACCGCCGCCCGGATCTTCTTCATCTGTCTGCTGCTGGTGGCCGTGGTGGGGCTGAAGGCGACCTCGGGTCACTGACGGCCGCGGGTGTCACTGGCGGCCGCGGGGGGTGCCGGGGAGGCCGGCGACCACCCCGCCGGTGTCCGGTCCGTCGCCGCCGGTGCTGCCGGTGCCGCCGGTGTTGCCCGGTTGGGTGTCGGTGCCGCCGTCGTCGTTGTCGCCGTCTCCGCCGCCGTCTCCGGTGCCGCCGTTGTTCTCGTCTCCGTTGCCGCCGTCGGTGCCGCCGGTGGGGCCGGGCTGGGTGGTGGCGCCGCCGTTGGAGGGGCCGCCGGTGCCGGGGTCGCCGGTGTCGCCCGGCTGGGTGGTGGCGCCGCCGCTCCGGTCGGGGGTTCCGGTGCCGGGGGTCTCCTCGTCGGTGCCGTCCTCGTCGCCGGTGGTGCCGCCGTCGGTCTCGTCGCCGGTGCCGTCGGAGGACGGGGCGGAGGGGGGTGCGGTGACGTCGGCGCCTGCCTGGAGGTCGAGGTCGAAGGAGGCGACGGGCTTGCCCTTGAGGGCGTCGCGGGTGAACTGGGACCAGATCTGGGCGGGTGCTCCGCCGCCGTTGATGCGGGGGAGGCCCATCACGCCGTAGAGGGACTTGTGGGCGGCGGTCTTCGGGTCCTGGCCCATGACGGCGACGACGGTGGCGAGGTCGGGGGTGTAGCCGGCGAACCAGGCGGCGGTGTCCTCCTCGGCGGTGCCGGTCTTGCCGGCGGCGGGGCGGCCTGCGGCCTGGGCGGCGGTGGCGGTGCCGTTCTGGACGACGCTGCGCAGGACGGAGGTGGTGGTGTCGGCGGCTTCGCGGCTGACGGCCTGGGTCTCGTGCCGTTCGGGCAGTTCGATGTCGTGTGTGCCGTCCTTGGTGATCTTCTCGATCAGGGTGTACGGGGTGTGCCGGCCGTGGTTGGCGAGGGTGGCGTAGGCCTGGGCCATGTCGAGGGGGCTGGCGGTGGCGGTGCCGAGGGCGATGGCGGGGCCTTCGGGCATTTCGGGGGTGTCGGCGGGCAGGCCGAGGCCGATGGCGGTCTGCTTGACCTTGGCGGGGCCGACGTCGGTGGCCATCTGGGCGTAGACGGCGTTCACGGACTTGTCGGTGGCTTCGCGGACGGTGATGTTGCCGTAGTCGCGGTGGTCCTCGTTCTCGGGGGCGTAGCGGGGGCCGGTCCAGCCCTGGACGGGGCGTTCGCTGTCGCCGTTGTAGGTGGTGTTGGGGTTGATGATGCGGCCCTCCTGGGTTTCGGAGGAGTGGGCGATGGCCGCGGCGAGGACGAAGGGTTTGAAGGTGGAGCCGACCTGGAAGTCGCGTCGGGTGGCGTTGGGTGTGTACTGCTTGACGTAGTCGATGCCGTTGTACATCGCGACGACTTTGCCGGTCTTCGGGTCGATGGAGGCGCCGCCGGCGCGGACGTAGCTGTCGGCCTTGCGGTCCTTGTCCAGTTTGGACATGAGTTTGTCGTCGACGGCCTCGATGAAGGCGTCCTGTTTCTTCTTCTGCAGGGTGGTGGTGATGCGGTAGCCGCCGCGGGCGAGTTCTTCCTCGGAGACGATGTCGTTGTCGTTCAGGTATTTTTTGACGATGTTGACGATGTATCCGCGCTGTCCGGACATGCTGGTGGATACGGTGGATTTCTTGGGTTCGGGGAATTTCAGGCCGGCGCGTTCGGTCTCGCTGATCCAGTTCTTCTTGGCCATGCCGTCGAGGACGTATTTCCAGCGGGCGAGGGCGGCGTCCTTGTTCTCGGGGTGGGCGACGACGTCGTACTGGCTGGGTGCGTTGAGCAGGGAGGCGAGGTAGGCGCCCTGGGCGGCGGTGAGGTCCTTGGCGTCGACGCCGTAGTAGGCGTGGGCGGCGGCCTGGATGCCGTAGGCGCCGCGGCCGAAGAAGCTGGTGTTGAGGTAGCCCTCGAGGATCTCGTCCTTGCTTTTCTGCCGGTCGAGTTTGATGGCGATGAAGAATTCCTTCACCTTGCGGGTGATGGTCTGTTCCTGGGCGAGGTAGTAGTTCTTGACGTACTGCTGGGTGATTGTGGAGCCGGATTGTTTTCCGCCGCCGGTGGCGGTTTTCCAGCCGGCGCGGATCATCGCCGCGGGGTCGACGGCGGATTCGGTGTAGAAGTCGCGGTCCTCGGCGGCGAGGACGGCGTGCTGGGCGTCCTCGGAGATGCGGGAGAGGGCGACGCTCTCGCGGTTGATCTCTCCGTCGCGGGCGATGACGGTGCCGTCGGCGTAGAGGTAGACGTTGCCCTGTTTGGTGGCGAGGGCGTTGGCGGACGGGATGTGTACCAGGGAGTAGCCGAGGAAGAAGCCGCCGATCAGCAGGAGGACGCCGACGAGGAAGGTGCCCAGGACCATGCGCCAGGTGGGGACCAGTCGGCGCCATCCGGTCCGCTTGGGCCTTTTCGGCTTCTTCGGGGCGTCCGGTTCCGGTCCCGGTTCCGAGCCCTGGTTCGGCTGCTGCGGCTCGTCGCTCATCTCGTGCACGGACTCCTGTTTCGCGTCGTACGGTCTTGTCTCGTACGGCCTTGTCCCGTACGGCCTTGTACGTTTCTGCGCCCTCTGGTGAAGACTCTCGCACCGGGTGTTCCGTTCCCGCTCGTCGGCGCACCCGGGGGAACCGGGTGCGGCCGTTCGGGTTGCCGGACGGGTTCCGGCTGTTCCGGCCGTTCCGGTGTCCCGGTCGGTTCCGGTACCCCGTAATCGCCTGGCGTGGCCCTTCGGCGCCGTACTAGGCTCCTGCGCTTTGCTGCCGGGCGGAGGTGAAGAGCTGTGGGCGTGGGGTCGTGGCGGTTGTACGCGGCCGTCGCGGTGGGCGGTTTCCGGCGGTACGCGACGTATCGGGTGGCTACCGCCGCCGGGGTGTTCACCAATACGGTCTTCGGGCTGATCCTGGTGTACACCTATCTGGCCCTGTGGGACGAGAAACCGCAGCTCGGGGGCTATGACCAGGCGCAGGCCGTGACGTATGTGTGGCTGGCGCAGGCGTTGCTGGCGGCGCTGGCGATCGGTGGCGGCGGTTTCGAGGACGAGCTGATGGAGCGCATCCGTACGGGTGATGTCGCCGTCGATCTGTACCGTCCGGCCGATCTGCAGCTGTGGTGGCTGGCGGCGGATGTGGGGCGGGCGGTGTTCCAGTTGCTGGGGCGCGGGGTGGTGCCGTTCGTGTTCGGGTCGCTGTTCTTTCCGGTGGCGCTGCCGCGGGAGGTGTCCGTGTGGGTGGCGTTCCTGGTGGCGGTGGTGCTGGCGATGGTGGTGGGTTTCGCGATCCGTTTTCTGGTGGCGTTGTCGGCTTTCTGGCTGATGGACGGCACGGGGATGGCGCAGATGTCGTGGATCACGGGGTTGTTCTGTTCGGGGATGCTGCTGCCGCTGAACGTGTTCCCGGGGGTGCTCGGCGAGGTGGTGCGGGCGTTGCCGTGGTCGTCGTTGCTGCAGAGGCCGGCGGACGTGCTGCTGGGGGAGGCGGAGCCGTGGGGGGTCTTCGTGTTCCAGGCCGGGTGGGCGGTGGCGCTGCTGGCGGTGGGGCGGCTGGTGCAGGCGGCGGCGACGCGGCGGGTGGTGGTGCAGGGTGGCTGAGAGGACGAGCGGGGTGGAGCCGCGGACGGACGCGGACGCGGGCGCGGGCAGGGGTGGAGGCGGGGGTACGGGCGCGGGTGGCCTGGTCGTGGAAGGGCTGCGGGCGTACCGGCTGATCGCGGGGATGTGGATCCGGTCGACGATGGCGTACCGGGCGTCCTTCGCGCTGACGGTGCTGGGGAGCTTCGTGGTGACCGGGCTGGATTTCGTGGCGATCCTGCTGATGTTCTCCCAGGTGGACGTGTTGGGCGGTTACGCGCTGCCGGAGGTGGCGTTCCTGTACGGGTTGTCGGTGGTGTCGTTCGGGCTGGTCGATCTGGCGATGGGGTCGATGGACCGGCTGGGCCGGCGGGTGCGTGACGGCACGCTGGACACGCTGCTGGTGCGTCCGGCGCCGGTGCTGGCGCAGGTGGCCGCGGACCGGTTCGCGCTGCGCCGGGTGGGCCGGCTGACGCAGGGGACGCTGGTGCTGGGGTACGCGCTGGCGGTCGTCGACGTCGACTGGACGGTGGCGAAGGTGCTGCTGATGCCGGTGATGCTGCTGAGCGGCGCGGGGATCTTCTGCGCGGCGTTCGTGGCGGCGGGGGCGTTCCAGTTCGTGACGCAGGACGCGTCGGAGGTGGCGAACGCGTTCACGTACGGCGGTACGACGATGCTGCAGTATCCGCCGACGGTGTTCGGGCGGGAGCTGGTGCGGGGGGTGACGTTCGTGGTGCCGCTGGCCTTCGTGAACTGGCTGCCGGCGAGTCATGTGCTGGGGCGGCCGTATCCGCTGGAGCTGCCCGGGTGGGTGGTGTTCGCGTCGCCGCTGGTGGCGGTGGCCTGCTGCGCGCTGGCGGGGCTGGCGTGGCGGGCGGGGCTGCGTTCGTACCGGAGTACAGGGAGTTAGCGCCATGGGCACGGTGGACACGACGGTGGCGGGGTCCGGTGAGGGCTTCATTGAGCTGGAGGACGTCGAGAAGGTCTTCGATGTGCGCCGCAGGACGGGGTTCCTGAAGCGGGAGCGGCGTCGGGTGCGGGCGGTGGACGGGCTGTCGTTCACGGTGGCGCGCGGCGAGATGGTCGGCTACATCGGGCCGAACGGTGCGGGGAAGTCGACGACGGTCAAGATGCTGACCGGCATCCTGACGCCGAGCGGGGGCCGGCTGCGGGTGGCGGGGATCGATCCGTCGCGGGAGCGGGTCAGGCTGGCGCACCGGATCGGGGTGGTGTTCGGGCAGCGGACGACGCTGTGGTGGGACCTGCCGCTGATCGACTCGTACCGGCTGATGCACCGCATGTACCGCATCCCGGACGCCCGTTACCGGGAGAACCTGGACAGGTGTGTGGAGCTTCTGCGGCTGGGCGAGCTGCTGGACGTGCCGGTGCGGCAGCTGTCGCTGGGGCAGCGGATGCGCGGGGACATCGCGGCGGCGCTGCTGCACGATCCGGAGGTGCTGTACCTGGACGAGCCGACGATCGGCCTGGACGTGGTGTCGAAGGCCAGGGTGCGGGAGTTCCTGCGGGACCTGAACGCGGAGCGCGGGACGACGGTGCTGCTGACGACGCACGATCTGCAGGACATCGAGCAGCTGTGCTCGCGGGTGATGGTGATCGACCACGGGCGGCTGATGTACGACGGCCGGCTGGAGGGGCTGCGCGAGGCGGGGGAGAGCGAGCGGACGCTGGTGGTGGACCTGGAGCGGGAGTTGCCGCCGATCCGGGCGCCGGAGCCGGCGCGGGTGGTGCGGGTGGAGGGGCCGCGGCAGTGGCTGGCGTTCCCGGCGTCGGAGTCGGCGGCGGGGCTGGTGGCGCGGATCGCGGCGGAGTATCCGCTGGTGGACCTGTCGGTGCGGGAGCCGGACATCGAGTCGGTGATCGCGCGGATGTATGCGGAACGCGCGGGCGCGTAGTGCCGGACGCGGTCACCTCGTAGGCTGCTGTACATGACCGACGACGCCCCGGAACTCCGTGCTTCCGACGCCGACCGTGAACGAGTTGCCGAGGTCCTGCGGGACGCCCTTGCCGAAGGGCGCCTGGACATGGAGGAGTTCGAGCAGCGGCTGGACGCCACCTACCGTGCGCGGACGTACGGTGAGCTGGCGCCGATCACCCGTGACCTGCCGGTCGGCACGGTGGTGGCGCCCAAGGTGTCGATGACCAAGGAACCGGCGTCCGCGGGTGATTGGGCGGGGCGGATCACGGGCGGCGAGGGGTCGTCGACGTGGGCGGTCGCCGTGATGTCCGGGTTCCAGCGCAAGGGGCGCTGGACGGTGCCGAAGCGGTTCAACTCGTTCGCGTTCTGGGGCGGCGGCGAGATCGATCTGCGGGAGGCGAACTTCGCGGACGGCGAGGTCGTGATCAACTGCGTGGCGATCATGGGCGGGATGAACGTGGTCGTGCCGCCCGGGGTCGAGGTGGTCGTGCGCGGCATCGGGATCATGGGCGGGTTCGACCACCGTGAGGAGGGCGCTCCCGCCGAGCCGGGGGCTCCGCGGGTGATCGTCACGGGGTTCGCCTTCTGGGGCGGGGTCGGTGTCGAGCGGAAGCTGACGCGGGCGGAGCGGTCGCGGCTGAAGGAGGAGCGGCGGTTGGAGCGGCTGGAGCGGAAGGCCGCGCGGCGGGAGCTGCAGGCGTCGATCCGGGAGGACGTGGCGGAGGCGCATCGGTCGATGCTGGAGGGGCATCGGGATCTGATGCGGGAGCGGCGGGAGCGGCGGCGGGACGAGCGGTGAGGTGCGCTGCGCTGCGCTGAGCTGAGCTGCGGTGCAGGGTGTTGTGCCGGGTGCCGGGTGCCGGGTGCCGGGTGTGGGGTGTGGGGGTGGGTCGGGGTGGGTCGCCTGCCCGGCGTTACGGGGTGCCGCTGCGCCCACCCGTGCCGCCCCAGCGGCACGACTGCCCGCAGTCAGGAGCTCAGAGCTAGGAGCTCAGGGGGACGGTGTGGGCGAGGCGGGTGTAGCCGTTGTCGTTGGGGTGGAGGTGGTCTCCGCTGTCGTAGTGGGGGTGTAGACGCCGGGGGGCGTGGGGGTCGCGGAGTGCCTTGTCGAAGTCGGCGACCGCGTCGAAGAGGCGGCCTGCGCGGATCTCCCGGTTGATCTCCTGCCGCATCCGTTCGCGGGCGTCCGTGTACCCCTTGTGGCCGCCGAACGGCGTCACGGTGGCGCCGACGGCCTTCAGACCGCGGGCGTGGGCCATGTCGACCAGGGTGCGCAGGCCCTCGAGGACGGAGTCGCGGTCGGCGAGTTCCGGGCTGTGCAGGATGTCGTTGACCCCGATGGCGACGACGACCGTTCTGACGTTGGTGCGGCCCAGTACGTCCCGGCCGAAGCGGGAGAGGGCGGCGGCGTTGGCGGGCGGTGTGCCCGGGCCGCCGGTGAGCAGCCGGTTTCCGCTGATGCCCTGGTTGACGACGCTGTGGCGGGGGACGTCCTGCCCGGTCCGGGCGGCCGTGTGCAGGCGCTCGGCGAGGATGTCGGGCCAGCGGCGGTTGGCGTCGGACGTGGAGCGGTAGCCGTCGGTGATCGAGTCGCCGAGGGCGACGATCGTGCCCGTGGACTCGTGGCTGAAGACGTCCAGCGCGGTCGCGTAGCGCCAGTACGGCGTCTCGTCGGTGTACGCGGTGGCGGCGGTGTCCTCGGTGTGGTCGCCGTCGGCGAGGTAACTGGTCTGCCGGGCGTGCCGGTGGTAGGTGACCGGGCCGGACGGGGTGGGGGAGTAGGTGGTGATCAGGACGTCGCCGCCGCGGGGGACGGTGAGGGGGACGGCGTCGCTCGTCACCTGGCCGCCGGCCGGGACGACGGTCCGGGGGCTGCCGCCGAAGGTGAGCCGGCGCATGCTGCCGGGGGCCGCGGCGGCGGTGTCGTGGTCTGCCGCCAGGGCGAGGGAGGCGTGGCTGACGGTGAGCGGCGAGCGGCCGTAGAGGTTGGAGAGGGTGACGCGGGCGCTGGTGCCGCTGGTGCTCGTGTGGACGACGTTGCGTACGGAGCGGCCGGCCAGACCCTGTGCGGCGGTGCCCGGTTCGGGTCCGGCGGGGGAGGCGGACCAGGCGCCGACCCAGGTGCCGGTGGAGGCGGGCGCGGCGTCGGTGTGGGGCAGCCGGCCGCTGGTGAGGGGGGTGGTGGCCGACCGGTCCCGTGTGCCGCCGTCGGTGGACACGGTGGCGTACAGGGCGGCGGTGAGCGCCACGAGCAGGGCGACGAGGGCGGCCGGCAGGGCCCGCTGCCGCCGCCGGCGGGGGAGTGCCCCCGGGTCCGGTTCACGACCCTGGGTCATGCTGCGTTGTTCTCCTCGGACGAGCGGACGAGCGGACGAGCCGATGACCGGACGGGCGGGCGGCGGGGAGCCGCGGGGCTCCGGTCGGGTGGGCCCATGATGCGGCATGGGCGGGGAAAAGGTCGCGGTACTTCCGGATTTCCCCTTTTCCGTCCGGTCGCCGGGAACTTGTGATCCGTTCCGGGAGTCGGTCAGGAAGGGGCGAAGGGAGAATGTGTCCGGGGGCGGACGGGCGCGGAACGGATGTGACCGGGACGGATGTGACCGGGACGGAACGGCGGACGGTGGAGCGGATGGAACGCACGAAGGCAGAACGCCCGGACGGTTCCTCAGGGGCCGGGGGTACCGGGCAGGGCACGGGGACGGGCGCCGGGGCGGGCGGGCCCTCGTCCCCCGGCCGTGCCGGTGCCGGGGCCGGTGCCGGTGCCGTCCGGGACCGGGCGATGACGGCGTTCAGTCCGGCCGACGAGGAGAAGCGGCGCGGCGTGCGCCGTATGAAGCTCACCGCCACCGGTCTGCTGGTGTTCGTCGCCCTGGTCTATGTCCTGGCCGAGTGGGCCTCCCACCGGGGCGCGGGCGCCTGGGCGGGCTACGTCTCCGCGGCGGCCGAGGCGGGCATGGTCGGCGCGCTCGCCGACTGGTTCGCGGTCACCGCCCTCTTCCGTCATCCCCTGGGCCTGCCCATCCCGCACACCGCGATCATCCCCAGGAAGAAGGACCAGCTGGGCGTCTCGCTGGGAGAGTTCGTCGGGGAGAACTTCCTCTCCGAGGACGTCGTGCGCGGGCGGCTGCGCGCCGTCGGCATCGGCAGCCGGCTCGGCGCCTGGCTGGCGGTGCCCGAGCACGCGGACCGGGTGACGGCGGAGCTGTCGGCCGCGCTGCGCGGTGCCCTGGCCGTGCTGCGGGACTCCGACGTGCAGGCGGTGGTGGGGGAGGCGATCACCCGGCGGGCCGACGCCCAGGAGATCGCGCCCGGCATCGGCAAGCTGCTGGACCGGGTCGTCGCCGACGGAGGTCACAAGCGCGCCGTCGACCTGATCGTCTCCCGCGCGCACGACTGGCTGATCCTGCACGGCGACTCCGTGATGGACGCCGTGCAGGGCGGGGCGCCCGGCTGGACGCCCCGGTTCGTGGACCGCAAGGTCGGCGAGCGCGTCTACAAGGAGCTGCTGCGCTTCGTCACCGAGATGCGCGACATGCCCGCCCACCCGGCGCGCGGCGCCCTGGACCGCTTCCTCACCGACTTCGCCTCCGACCTGCAGTCCGACACGGAGACGCGGGCGCGGGTGGAGCGGCTGAAGACCGAGGTGCTGGGCCGCGGCGAGGTGCAGGACCTGATCGCGTCCGCCTGGACGGCCGTACGGTCCATGATCGTCTCGGCGGCGGAGGACGAGCGCAGCGAGCTGCGGATGCGGGTGCGGGCCTCGCTGCTGTCGCTGGGGGCCCGGATGGCCTCCGACGCCAGGGTGCAGGGCAAGGTCGACGCGTGGGTGGAGAGCGCCGCGGTGTACGTGGTGACGACCTACCGCAAGGAGATCACCTCCCTGATCACCGACACGGTGGCGAGCTGGGACGCCGAGCACACCACGAAGAAGATCGAGGCGAACATCGGCCGTGACCTGCAGTTCATCCGGATCAACGGCACGGTGGTCGGCTCCCTGGCCGGGCTGCTGATCTACACGGTCTCCCGCATCCTGGGGGCGTAGGCCCGCGACCGGCCCGGCGTGTTCCGTCCGGTCGCGGGCACACGGGTCTCGTCCGCCCGGCGGTGCCCGGCGCCGCCGGTGCCGTACGGGAGCCCGGACGCAGCCCACGGTCCTCAACGGAGAGGGAGCCATGACAGCACAAGCGTCGTCGCCGGACTCTGTGCCCGCCTCCTCGGGAACCGTCACCACCGCGGTGCCGGCCCGCCTGGACCGCCTGCCGTGGTCCCGCTGGCACTGGATGATCGTGATCGGCCTCGGCACCGTCTGGATCCTGGACGGTCTGGAGGTGACGATCGTCGGCAACGTGGCCGGGCGGATCGCCGAGGAGGGCAGCGGGCTGGACATCAGCGCCGCCCAGATCACCGGCCTGGCCGCCGCCCTGTACGTGGCGGGCGCCTGCTCGGGCGCCCTGTTCTTCGGCTGGCTGACCGACCGCTACGGCCGCAAGAAGCTGTTCATGGCGACGCTGGTGGTGTACCTGGCGGCGACCGCGCTGACCGCCCTGTCCTTCGAGACCTGGTGGTTCTTCCTGTTCCGTTTCCTCACCGGCTTCGGCATCGGCGGCGAGTACGCGGCGATCAACTCGGCGATCGACGAGCTGATCCCCTCCCAGTACCGGGGGCGGGTCGACCTCATCATCAACGGCAGCTACTGGCTGGGAGCGATCGGCGGTTCCCTGCTGTCCATCGTCATGCTGGACACCAGCATCTTCCCGAAGGACCTGGGCTGGCGGCTCAGCTTCGCCCTCGGTGTCGTCCTCGGCCTGGTCATCCTGCTGGTGCGGCGGCACGTCCCGGAGAGTCCGCGCTGGCAGTTCATCCACGGGTACGGCGACGAGGCGGAACGGCTCGTCTCCTCCGTCGAACGGGAGATCGAGGAGGAGAAGGGGGAGCGGCTGCCGCGGCCGGCCGGGGAGATCACCATCCACCAGCGCAAGAGCATCGGCTTCGGCTTGATCGCGAAGACCGTCTTCGGCAAGTACCCGCGCCGCGCGGTCCTCGGCCTGTCCCTCTTCATCGGCCAGGCCTTCCTCTACAACGCGATCACCTTCGGCTTCGGCACCATCCTCATCACCTTCTTCGACGTGCCGACCGGCCACACCGGCTACTACTTCGCCGTCATCGCCGCCGGCAACTTCCTCGGCCCGCTGCTGCTCGGCAAGCTCTTCGACACGGTCGGCCGCCGGATCATGATCTCGGGCACGTATCTGCTGTCGGGCGCGCTGCTGTTCGTCACGGCGTGGCTCTTCGACCGCGGCTCGCTGACCGCGAACACGATGACGGCCTGCTGGTGCGTGGTGCTGTTCTTCGCCTCCGCGGGCGCCTCCAGCGCCTATCTGACGGTCTCCGAGATCTTCCCGATGGAGACCAGGGCGATGGCCATCGCCTTCTTCTACGCCCTCGGCACCGCCGCCGGCGGTATCAGCGGCCCGCTGCTCTTCGCCGACCTCACGGAGTCCGGCGTCGTCGGCGACACGGTGCTCGCCTTCCAGGTCGGCGCCGGGCTGATGTGCGCGGCCGGCCTGGTGGCGGCGTTCCTCGCGGTGAAGGCGGAACGCCGCTCCCTGGAGGACATCGCCGAGCCGCTCTCCTCGGCGGGGACGGGTTCCGTGCCGGGGGCGGGGAAGACGCCGGGCGCCGGCACCGCGACGGTCTAGGCGGAGTCGCGGAGCCGCGGAGCCGCGGAGACGCAGAGCCGCGGAGACGCAGAGCCGCGGAGACGCAGAGCCGCGGAGACGCAGAGCCGCGGAGACGCAGAGACGCAGAGACGACCGTGCCGGTCACAGCCCTCGGCGGACGGCTGTGACCGGCACCCTCGTCCCAGGCCCAGGCCCAGGCCCAGGCCCTAGCCGTGCCGGGAGAGGATCTCGCGGATGGCGGACAGGTCCGCTTCCCTCTCCTTCTCGTCCTCGTACTCACCGTCCTCGTCCCGGGACGCCACGATGGCCTCGGGGGTGAAGTCCCGGCCGAAGCGGTAGACGTCCAGGCAGTAGTCGAAGCCGGACTCGCCGAAGAGGTCCACGTCCTCGCGGCGGCAGTGCTCCGCCAGGCCGTCGGCCACGTGCCAGCGCGTGCCGTCGTACCAGAAGACCCCGCCCGCGTAGTGGATCGTCCGGCCCGTCGCGGGGTCAGTGAGGTTCAGCGACTCGTAGTTCTCGGGGCGGTCGCGGACCAGGGCGACGAGGGACTCGGGAACGCCCCCGTAGAAGGACTCCTGGAGGGCGAAGTCGTCCTCGGCGTACAGATTCAGCTCCGACTCGTGGTCGAACGTCAGCAGCAGTGCGCGGCCGTCCTCCGCGAAGTACCAGACCGCGGACTGGCCGCCGCCGTCGTTCCAGGCCAGGCGGTGAGCGCCGGGCACCGTCACCGGTTCGACGCCGGTGAGCTCGTCCACGACGGCCGCGCGGCGCCGCACTTCCGGGAGGGGGGTGGCCGTCAGGGCGTCCCACATCGCGTTGCTCATGCCCGCAGGGTATCCACCGGCTGTGGCAGGCCCTCCGCGTCGCCCCGGCCGGCCACCGCTCCCGCGGGGAGGTCAGGCGCGGCGGTCGGCGACGGCCCAGGAGGCCAGGGCGACGGCGCCGGCGACGCCGAACACGGACGGCCAGGCGCCGACCTTCTTGGCCAGCGGGTGCGACCCGGCGAACGCGGCGACGTAGGCGGCCGTCAGCGCACCCGCGGCCCTCCCGCCGGCCCGCTCACGCCACTGCTGCGCGGCGGCGGCCCCGGCGACGGCGAGCACGACGCCGCCCAGCGGCCGCTTCTTCGTCCAGCGGGCCACGCCGTACCCGCCGACGATCCCGCCCGCCGCGACCACCGCGCTGGGAACCTTCGCCATGCCTGCCTCCTGCTGCCTGCGTCTTTCCGTCTGTTTCCCGCCCCGCTCCCGGCCGGGCTCCTCGACCGAGGCTAGACCTCGCCGGGCCGCGCCCACGCGCCGGGGCGGGCGGGCGACGGTGTGCGGGAGTGTGACGCGGGTCATGCTCGTATCGGCGGCCGGATGTCACAACGCGCGCCCGTTCCCCCGTCGTGACTGTGTGACGCGGAACGGCGGCGGCCGACGGGCCGTGGCCGACGGACAACGACCTCACGACGGAGGAACCCTTCATGGACGCGCGCCTCAACATCTTCACCAATCCGGTCGCGGGCAAGCTCATCCGGCACATCAACGCGGCCGGGAAGGTCCTGGCCGACTCGACGCTGCCGGCCGCGACCCAGGAACTGGTGAAGATCCGCTCCAGCCAGATCAACGGCTGCGGCTTCTGCCTCGACATGCACACCAAGGACGCCGCGAAGGCGGGGGAGACCGACCTGCGCCTCAACCTGGTCGCCGCCTGGCGCGAGGCCAAGGTCTTCACCGACGCCGAGCGCGCCGCCCTGGAGCTGACCGAGCAGGGCACCCGCCTCGCCGACGGCGGCGGCGTCACCGACGAGGCCTGGGCCGAAGCGGCGAAGCACTACGACGAGGACCAGCTGGCGGCGCTGGTCGGACTGATCGCCATGATCAACCTGTACAACCGGGTGAACGTCATCACCCGGCAGCCGGCGGGCGACTACGAGCCGGGCATGTTCGGCTGACACCCCGCGGAACGCCGCCCGCCCCGGCAGACCGGGGCGGGCCGGTTGTCCTCCGAGTGGGTGAGAGACGCCTCCAGTACGTGCCCCGTCAGGGCACTCTTCCGGATGAACACCCGCGCCCCCACCGGCCCGCCCGCACATCCGCCCCGACGCCGGAACGCCCCCGAGGCACAGGGGTCGTGGCGTCCGCACCGGTCACGTGGGGTGACGGACGGCGCCGCAGCGGGCGTGCCCCACGGCGGCGCCCCGTCGCTACGATCTCCGCCGCTGTAGGCCGATGCGTCCCTGCAGGACCCCGCATACGTGGCTGACCTGCCGCTATGCCGTCATGCAATGTGTGGACGCCCGGCCGTTCCGCCTGAGGACGGGGAGAGACGACATGGCGTACGGGCAGCAGGGCTCGGGCAGCCGGGAACACGCGCCGGGGCAGCAGCTGGCGCGCATGCTCCGGCGCTGGTGGGAGGAGGCCGGGCACGCGCCCGGCGGCACCCGGCCGACCCAGCAGGCGCTGGCCGCCAGGCTCGGCGTCGACCAGACCACGCTCTCGCGTTATCTGAACCCGAAGCACACCCTGAACGCGCCGCCACGCGTGGTGGAGGCCCTGCACTCCCAGCTGCGTGCTCCGGCGGCGGATCTCCCTCGGGCACGGGAGTTGTGCAGGGCCGCGCTGGAGGAGAGCAACCGCCAGCGGTCCCCCGGCGGCAGGCGGACGTCCACGGCCGGCTCCGGCACGGGGAAGGCGCCGGACGTCACCGGGCCCGGCACCACCGGCGGTCCCGACCCCGCCGACACGCCCGCCACCGGCACTGTCACCGAACCCGCCACCGCCACCGCCACCGCCACCGGCACCGGCCCTGAACCCGGGACCGCCGACGCGGCCGACGGCACGCCGGGCCGACCCCGCCCCCGGGGGGCGCTGCTCACGCTGATGGTGGCGGCCCTGGTCCTGGCCTTCGCCGCCGGAGCCGGCGTCCACAAGCTGATCGCCCCGGACCGTGAGATCTCCGCTGTCGGCGCGGCCGGTGCCGTGGCTTCGGACGAGGAGCCGCCCCAGTGGCCGGTGCTGCGGATGAAGAGCGAGGACCAGTACACCCACGGCCGTGCCCTGCAGCACCTGCTGAACTCGCACGGCCACAAGGTCAGGGCGGACGGCTTCTTCGGCGCGAAGACACGGGACGCCGTCATGGCCTTCCAGCGCAGCCGGCACCTGTCGCCCGACGGCAAGGTGGGCGAGGACACCTGGCCCGAACTGGTGCGGCCGGCCGGCCCCGGGGACAGCGGCCCGCACGTCCTGGCCCTGCAGGAACTCCTGGACAACGTCGGCCTGGGCGGCACAGTGGTGTCGGGCAGGTTCACCCCGGTGACCACCGCGGACCTGCGGTTCTTCCAGAAGAGCTGCCGTCTGCCCGCGACCGGCCGGGCGGACACGGAGACCTGGCTGTACCTGCTGGCGAAACAGCTCCGGCCCGTCAGCGCCCCCGCGTACCAGACGGCCACGAGCGGCCCGGGGTCCGGGTCCGCGCCCACGGCCGCCTGAGCGGGACGGCACGTATGCGGGCCCGCCCCTCCGTGCCATGCCGCGCAGGTCCCTGCATGAGGGCATAACCGCAGGTCAGAGGCTTCTTTCATGCGGTGCATGGATGCACCTGGGCAAGTTCCCGCAATCGGCTGCCCGGGCCTGTCCCGCCCGGTGATGCTGGTGCCGCGACCGGAGCTCCGGCCCGCCCCGCCCCCGCCGGCGGGGCGACGCGGACGGCGCGTACGACATGTACGGCGTGTACGGCGTCCCTTCCCGGCCGGTTCCGTCAGCTCTCGGTCCGCAGTCCGCGGTTCTCCGCTCTCCGCACGAACACGAAGGGGCATCCTCATGTCTGCTCTCCGCAAGTCCGTCACCTCCCTCCTGTCGGCCGTCGTCCTCGCCGGCGGCCTGGCAGTGGGCGCAGCCGGCCCGGCGAGCGCGGCCACGTGCCCGTCGTCGGCGTCCCCGGTGATCGACGGGGCGAGTGCCCACTGGTCCCTGAGCTGCTCGGGCAACAACGTGAAGGTGTCCGGCTGGCTCCAGGACACCCGCATGGACGGCAAGTGCGCCCTGGTCCGCGTCGTGGGCGGCAACGGTGTGACCAAGAGGGCGACGGCCTGCAGCTCGGGCGTCCGCGAGCACTTCTCCTTCACCTTCACCAAGACGAAGAAGGCGGAGGTCCGCCTGGCCATCGCCTGACCCGGCACCGGACGGCGGGCGGGGCGGCCCCGCCCCGCCCGCCGTCCCTCCACCATCACGCCACCCACCCACCCATCCATCCACTTACCTGTGCGCGGCCCACGACGGCACCGCGCCGGCGAGAAGAAACGAGGAAGCGAGCCCACATGAACAGCAACGGACGTCAGCTGCGCGGTGCCCTGGTCGCCGGAACCGTGGCGGCCGCCCTGGCCCTGGCCCCGGCGGCGGTGGCGCAGAGCCCCACCGGAGCCCCGGCGGCGGCAGCGGCCCCGGCGACGACCCTGGTGTTCGACAAGAACCAGACGACCCCCACCGACTCGCGGCTCTCCGTCTACAAGGGCAAGAAGCTCCTGGCCACCTACCGGGCCGGCTCGGGCACCGGCGTCAAGGACGACTGCGCCCGGGGCAAGGGCTGGATGCCCAACGGCAACTGGAAGATCAAGCTCAAGTCCCGCACCTACAACGGCAATCTCATCAAGGGCTACGCCGTCTACCTGCAGGACATGAAGTGCTCCAAGGGCACCGTGACCCGCACGGAGATGTTCATCCACTCCGAGATGAACCGCGACGGCAGCGCGGGCACGTCCGAGGCCCGCCGCTGGGACGGCGCCGGCGACTACAAGTCCAACGGCTGCGTGAAGCTGAACCCGACGGACATCAAGAAGATGTTCCGCCTCCTGGACCGCAACGGCTGGCCGACCCACCTGCGCGTGGTGTCCTGACCGGCCCGCGGACGGCCGCCGGCGGGGGACAGCGGCCGTCCGCGCGCACCTCCCGGAGGGAACTGACCGGCTGCACACGGATGTTCGCCCCGGACCGGTGTCTTCCGCACTAGGTTGGGGTCTGATCGTCCACGCCAATCCGTAGGAGAAACCGCCGTGTCAGACACCCCCTCTCAGGTCACCGCGAGCGCGGAGGTCCGGGCCCGGATCGACACCTCGGTCCCGCACTCGGCCCGCTTCTGGAACTACTTCGTCGGCGGCAAGGACCACTACGAGGTCGACCGGGAGATCGGGGACCAGATCAAGGAGATCTTCCCCGGCCTCGTCGACGTGGCCGTCACCAGCCGGCAGTTCCTGGGGCGCGCCGTCCGCCACCTGGTCCGGGAGGAGGGCGTCCGTCAGTTCCTGGACGTCGGCACCGGCCTGCCCACCGCCGACAACACCCACGAGGTGGCCCAGCGCGAGGCCCCCGACGCCCGCATCGTGTACGTCGACAACGACCCGGTCGTGCTGGCCCACGCCGACGCCCTGCTCACCAGCACCCCCGAGGGCCGTACCGCCTACCTGGACGCCGACCTCTACGACACCGACGCCATCCTGGCGGCGGCCGCCGACACCCTCGACTTCTCCCGGCCGATCGCCCTGGTCATCCTCAACATCCTCGGCCACGTCGGCGACTACGGCCAGGCCCGTGACCTGGTGCGCAGCCTGCTGGCGGGCCTCCCGTCGGGCAGTTACCTGGTCCTCGGCGACGGAACCGCCACGAGCGAGGGCATGATCGCCGCCTCGGAGGCGTACAACGCCAGCGGCGCGAAGCCGTACCACGTGCGCAGCGTCGAGGAGATCGCCGGCTTCTTCGACGGCCTGGAGCTGGTGGATCCCGGCGTCACCCAGGTCCCGTCCTGGCGCCCGGACCCCGGCGCCCCGGCCGTCGGCCACGTCGACGCCTACTGCGGGGTGGCCCGCAAGCCGTGAGCGGAGCGACCGACGACACCGGGCCCGGCGCCCCCGTGACCGCCGGAACCGTCCACTACGCCGCCCCGTTCGGCATCTGACCCACCCCGTGCCGTGCGGGACCACCACGTTCCCGCACGGCACGACCCACCCCCAACTAAGCAAATTTGACTAGACTCCCGGGCATGAGCGAGAAGACGATCCCGATGCTGCCGTGCCGGACCCTCCAGCCCGTCCTCGACTTCTACACCGCCCTCGGCTTCGAGGTGACCTTCCGGCAGAAGAGCCCCAACCCGTACGCGGTCGTGGAGCGCGGCGGCATCCAGCTCCACTTCTTCGGAATGAAGCACTACGAACCGGAGGAGTCGTACAGCACGTGCTACATCCGCACCGACGACGTCGACGGGCTGCACGAGGCATTCCGGGCCGGACTGAAGGCGGCCTACGGACGCGTCCCCACCCGCGGACTGCCGCGCATGGGACCGCTGAAGGACACGTCGCACGGCGTACGGCAGTTCCTCGTGACCGACCCGGGCGGCAACTGCCTGCGCATCGGCCGGCAGACGAGCCGGGACGTCCACCACCGGCCCGCCCCCGAGGGGACCTTCCCCCGGGCCCTGCACCACGCGGCGCTCCTCGCGGACTCGAGGGACGACCCGGCCGCCGCGGCGAAGGTCATCGACCGGGTGCTGCGCCTTGAGGACGAGCGGCCCACACCGGTGCAGTCGCTCCGCCTCCTGGTGCTCCGGGCGGACGTCGCCGTGCGCCTCGGCGACGAGGAGACCGCCGCCTCCGCACTCGCCGAGGCCGCCGCGCTCCCCCTCACCGCACGGGAACGGGAGACGGTGCGCGACGACCTCGAACGCCTCGCGGAACTGCGGAGCTGAGCCGACGCGCCCCGCTCAGCCCGACCGCTTCTCCACGGGCTGCCGCAGGACCGTCCTGAGCCTGGCGGGGTCGGTCCGGCGCGGGTCGCTGAGGTAGATCTCGTGGTGCAGCCCCGTCTCCCGCAGGTTGTTGGCGGGCAGGTACTCGCGGTGCAGCCTGGTCAGGACCGGCGTCTCGTCGTCGTAGGAGCCGATGTGGAGGACCTGGGCGCTGGTGCCCTCGCGCAGGGTCTGTGCCCGGACGTCCGCGATGGCCGGGAAGCCCTTCCTGGCGAGGGCGGCGCGCCGGGCGTCCTCGATCATGCCGTCGGTGATCCAGCCGGGGACGTTGATCAGCATCCGCCAGTGCCAGTCGTCCTTGCGCCGGGCCAGGAAGTCGTCCCAGTCGTCCGCCCACCACAGCCCTTCGAGCGGGCCGACGACGAAGTCCCTGCCGAGCTCGCCCTTGCTCGCGAACTTGACGGTGTAGGCGACCGAGTAGAGCGCCTCGACCGCGCCGCGGTAGGCGGCGCTCGTGTTCGGGTCGCCGTGCCCGTCGACGGCGAGGTAGCGGAGCTCGGGGACGTCGACGAGCTCCCAGTCGGTGTTCTTCGGGGCGTAGTACGCCTTCAGTTCGCGTTTGACGTCGTACTTGGTGGTCATGCCAGGGTGCCTTCCTGGTGCGTCGGCGGCCGTACAGGTCGGTGCGGGAGGGGAAGGTGCGTATGGGGAACATGACCGCCAAGGCGCGGGTGGCGGGGCTCGTCGTCGTGTACGCGGCCCTGGTCGACGCGACCAACGCCTGCGACGCCCTGGACGAGACGGTGGTGGCCGCCGACGACTGGGCGACCGCCACGGACCTCCTCCGCGCCCTCGGTTACCGCAGGGTCCCCCGGCGGGCCATGAGCGGCAAGATACCGGCGGAGGCGCTCGCGGCGGCCCTCGCCGCCCCCGGCACGGTGTTCCGCAGACGCTTCATGGCGGACGAGCCGTGGGCTCCCATCGCCGCGTGAGGACAGCGCAGTTCAGTGAGTCACCACGCTGAAGGTGCTCCAGCGGCTGATCCGCAACGCGGGCGGGCAGGTGGCCCGACAGGCCACCCGAGCCACCAACACGCCCCGCACCGCAGGGACATGGACGCGGCCCAGTGCGTCCCGGTGCTGCGCCCGGGACGGTTCGCCCCGACCGGACGGCGGTTCACGGCATGAGCGCGGCCCGCGGAGCGGCTGGTATTACTGGGGCATGCAGGAAGAGACCGCACGGTCCGCCATCGACACGTTCCTCTCCGCCTTCAACGCCTCGGACGACAGCTACGTCACCGCGCTGCTCTCCCAGGCCCTGACCTCGGACGTCGTCTTCTGGGGGCCGCTCGGCCGCCGGGAGGGGATCGAGGCGGTCGAGCAGTTCGTACACGACATCCGCAGCCACCCGGCGGGTCCCGGCACGATGGTGCGCTGCTCGGCGGTGGACATGCCCGACGAGTGGGCCCGGTACAGATGGGCCTTCACCACACCGGGCGGAGGCCCCCGCCTGGCCGGGACGGACGTCGTCCACCTGCGGCGGAGTCTCATCGACCAAGTGATCGTGTTCGCGGGCGAGATCGAACCGTCCACGCCCTGAACACCCCCGGCTTCCCCGCGAGGACATCGGTAGGCTGATCACTCCATCGCACCGATGTTCCCGAGGAGCAGAACCGGGGCGTACGAAGACGGTGGGCGGCGAGGCCGTACTCCGCAGGCGGCGGGCGCCGTCGATGCGGCACAGCCGCGTGCGGCACCACAGCCGTGCGTGGAACCGAGGAGCCGTCCCGGCCCGGGCGTCCGACGAACGACCAGGAGGCTGACCAATGATCACCCTGACCGCTGTCGGAGGGGTGGCCCTCATCGAACTGGGCATGGCCCTGACGCCGGGGCCCAACATGATCCACCTCGCCTCCCGCGCGATCACCCAGGGCCGCAGGGCCGGCCTCGTCAGCCTCTCCGGGACCGCCGTGGGCTTCCTGTGCTACCTGCTGGCCGCGGCTGCGGGCCTGTCCGCGCTGTTCGCCGCCGTGCCGACGGCGTTCACGGTGGTGAAGCTCGCCGGAGCCGCCTACCTGGCCTACCTCGCCTGGGACATGCTCAGGCCCGGTGGCCGTTCCCCCTTCGCTCCGGTCCACGACCTGCCCCCGGTCTCCGACGCCCGCCTGTTCTCGATGGGGCTGCTGACCAACCTGCTCAACCCCAAGATCGCTCTCATGTACGCCTCCCTGCTGCCCCAGTTCCTGGACCCGCAGGGAGGACCGGCCTGGTGGCAACTGCTCCAGCTCGGTGGTGTGCAGATCATCGTGGGGATCACCGTGAACGCCCTGATCATGCTGGGCGCGGCGCGGATCTCGGGGTACCTGGCCGCCCGGCCCCGCGTGATGACCGTCCAGCGGTTCACAGCGGGCGGCCTGCTCGGTTTCTACGCGCTGCGCACCGCGCTGACCCGCACTCCTGCCACCACCTGACCCGGGCCCGCCTCCCTGTGCCGCCCCGACAGGAGCGCCACGCCATGTGCCCCGCCCCCACCCCGCACCCCACGTCCGGAGAACCGTCCGGACCGTACTGCGCACACGGCCCGGTGACACGGCACCCGGAGCGGGGTCGCTTCGGCGACGGTTAATCAGATGCCCGAGCACGCCGGCCTGTCTACAGTCCGATCATGGACCTGCGTATCGTGACGCTCGCCGAGCGGCCCACCATGAAGACCCGTTTCGCGAACGCCGAAACCGAGCCATGGCCCGTGTTCGTGAACGAGGACCCCATGGCCGAGCTCTACTACAGCGACGTCCGGACCGCGAACCCGGAACACGCCCTGATGGCCTACGACGCCGAGGCCCCGGACCAGGCGATAGCCCGCGCCTACAGCGTGCCGTTCGCCTGGGACGGCGACCCGGCGCTCGGCGAGCTCCCCGTCGACGGCTGGGACGGGGTCGTCTGGCGCGCGGCACGCGACCGCCAGACCGGCCGGAAGCCGAACCTCGTCTCGGCGCTGGAGATCACCATCCCCACGGACCTGCAGGGCACCGGACTGTCCGGCAGGATGCTGGCCGCCATGCGGGACAACGCGGCCCGCCTGGGGTTCGCGCACCTGGTCGCCCCGGTAAGGCCGAACCGCAAGCACCTGGTCCCGGACATGCCGATCGAGGAGTACGCGGGGCTGGTCCGCGAGGACGGCCTGCCGCAGGACCCGTGGCTGCGCGTCCACGTCCGGGCCGGCGGCCGGATCGTCGGCACCAGCAAACGCGCGATGGTCATCCCCGGCACGCTGGCGCAGTGGCGTTCCTGGACCGGCCTGCCGTTCGACAGGTCGGGACCGGTCGTCGTGCCCGGCGCCCTCGTGCCGGTCCAGTGCGACGTCGAGCACGACTACGCGGTCTACGTCGAACCGGGGGTGTGGGTGCACCACCCGCTGTAGACCGGCCCGTTCCGGCCGCTCCGGCCGACTCCGGCGGTCACCAGGCGCCCAACTCGTAGATGCGCGCCCGAAACACGCTGGTGACGTCTTCCAGCCCGCCGCCCGGCGGGACCCGCGCGTACTCGGAGACGCCGTTCTCGAGGGCGGCCTCGCTCCCGAGCCGGCCCGCGGGGGAACTGCCGGCGTACGTGAGGGCACGGGAGACCTCGCCGGTGATCGACCGGATCATGGCCCGGTTCGACGACTACGCCGAGCGCTGGCACGCGCTGCCGGCCGGAGGCACGCTGACCGTGCCGTGGTGACGCCCCCGCCGTATCGTCAACTCCCGTGACACCCACCGCCACACGTGACACGGTTGCGGTACCCACCCGATCACCGGCCCCCGCGGTGCGCATCCCTCCCGCATCGAAAGCACGTGTGAGGCAGGACACAATGACCGGGCGATGACCTTGCCCGCCCGGCGCGGTCATCAGGACGTCACCACGGAACAGCGGAACAGCGGAACAGCGGTAGCGAAAGGCCACGCCATGCGGAAGATCGTCCACTTCGTCCACACCTCGCTGGACGGCAACATCGAAGGCCCCGAGGGCGAGTTCGACTGGCCGGCGATGGGACCGGAGCTCTCCGCGTACTCCTTCAGCCAGCTGGAGCGGGCCGACACCCTCCTGTACGGCCGCCCGGTCTGGGAGATGATGGCGGGCTACTGGCCGAACGCCGAGTCCCTCTCCGAC
The DNA here is from genome assembly GCF_042870695.1 of Streptomyces sp. NPDC006384. Lineage (NCBI taxonomy): Bacteria > Bacillati > Actinomycetota > Actinomycetes > Kitasatosporales > Streptomycetaceae > Streptomyces > Streptomyces sp. NPDC006384. The sequence continues at coordinate 15,611 of NZ_JBIAHR010000018.1, read as the reverse complement.
GATCCGCACGACCTCAAGTTCGCCCCGATCTGGCGCAGCACCCCCAAGGTCGTGTTCTCCCGCACGCTGACCGACCCCGGCCACGGCGCACGCCTCATCGACGGCACGGACCTGGTCGGCGAGGTGACCGCGCTCAAGTCCGAGGCGGGCAAGGACATGCTGCTGATGGGCGGCTCCACCCTGGCCGCCGAGCTGACGGCCCACGGCCTGATCGACGAGTACCAGGTGGTGGTGCACCCGGTCGTCCTCGGCGGCGGCAAGCCGCTCTTCCCGGAACCCGCGAAGCGGTTCGACCTCGACCTCGTCGACTCCCGGACCTTCGACTCCCGGTCCGTCCTCCTGCGGTACCGCCCCGCCACCCGCTGACACGACTCCCGGCGGCGCGGCCGTGAGGGTGGCTGGGCTCGGGTGCGTCCGCCCTTGCCGGTGCGCGTCTTCTCGCCGACCTCACCTCCACCCCGGCGGCCGCAACAACTGGCGCCTCCGTCCGGACTTCGTCTTCCGCGGCAGCGGCACGGCCCGGGCAGAGGCGGTGCGGAACTTCCCCGCGCGGCATGAACGCCCGGCCTACGGGCCTGGGACGAGCCCCGGCCGTGGGGAACCGGACGCTCAGGACCGCACGTCCCCCCGTACATGCTGATCGCCCTGGGGATACTCTTCGCCGTCGCGCCCGCCGTCGTCTGGATGACGATCGCCCGCACCCGCCCCGTCGGCTTCGCGATCGGCGGCATGCTGCTCACCGGAGCCGGTCTGCTGGTCAGTGTCCAGCAGGGCTGGATCGACGTCCCCGGATTCGACGTCCACCTCCTGTTCACGGTTCTCGCGCCCCTGCTCATCGCCTGCGGCGTGGAACTGGAAGGACGGCACGAGGACTCTCCTTCCCCGCGATGGACCTCCCGCCGCAACAGAGCGGTCGGCTTCCTGGGGACGCAGTTCGCCCTCACTCTCGTGGTCTGCCTCCTGTACGCGCTGCTGCTCAGCGAAGGCTCGGACGCTCCGCCGTCCAAGGCCCTCCCCTCGTTGCCGCCAGGCATCAGCATCGTCGACGAAGGCATCGGCTGCGGTTCCGGCGGCTGCTGGCGCGCCGCGACGGTCACCAGCGAGGACGGCCTGTCCCGCCCGGAGATCATCCGCGAACTGGGCCTCCGGCAGGAGAGCTGCCGCTCCAGCGGCTGGCTGCTCGACTGGCGTGACGTGTGCGTCGGAGCCAGGGACAACGGCAGGAACGTCACCGTCTACGCCGCCTGGGGATACTGAGAGACCGTTTCCTGGCCGGCCACGGTGTCCTGAACGACGACCTGCTCGGCCACACGCCGTGCGGGCTCCGACCTCCCCTGGGACGTCAGCGCTGGAAGGGCTCAGTATGAACCCGGTGCCCAGGACGAAGGAGCAGCCGATGGCCAGCGCCCCCGGAGAAACCAGATCCGTCAGACGGCCCGCAGAACCGTCCGCAGCCTCATCGACACGCGCGGAGGCTGCCAATGCCGACCTGACCGAACGGGATGGGGTCGTCGCGTCCTCACGATTTACGTCGCTGCCGCAGCCACAGCACTCCGCCGACCAGACCCGCCAACGCCAGTACCGCGACCTTGGCCACACCCTTGGACGTCAGCAGCCCCAGGGGCCAGGACCCGGACCAGCCCAGCCACCACAACAGACCCGCGGCCCCCAGCGCGCACACCACCGCGACCACAACCTCGACTACGGCCCACCCGCGTCCACGCCCTCCAGCACCCATGACCGGGATCGTAGCCGTCCGTCGTGCGCAACCGCCTGCGTCGAGCAGAGGGCGCGGACACAACACCCGCTTCAGGCCGGCACGTTCCGGCTGACTCCGGCCCGTCCGACCGTCTCCGAGCCAATGACCTTGAGCACCCACGGCCCTTGGAGACCTCAGCCGACGAAAGCACACCACGGTGACGGGAGAGCCGGACGATCACCCGTCACGTGTGCCTCGCTCAGCCCGGACCGGCATCAGCCACGCCTTCTCGTCGCCGGCGAGCGACCCAGGACGGCCCGGCAGCCGGAAACGGCGGCCCGCCCAGGCCTCGAAGGGGCGGAGGTACGGCGGGTCCCTTTACTTATAAAGACGGGCGGTGACGGGCACCCTGCTGACCTGCGAAAACACGAGGGGTGTGTTCCAGTTTCGAATAGTCTCATCCAGAACTGAATAGACGGGCTAGGGTATCCAGTGCCGAATCGGTAGTCGTCAGTGCTGGAACGGATGAGTCAGCGCTGCACGCTTTCCATTCACCCTTGGGGGTACCCTGTGCGTGCGGCCCGGCGAGCGACCCGGATCGAGACAGTGAACAAGCGGACGGGCGAGGCGAACGACTTCACCGTCCACTCGTCGATCTCCGCCGCTCACGGTCTCTGGTTCAGGGGAGGTGGCTTCACGACGATGGGATACGCGGCTCACAACGCCCTGGCCGACGCCGACCTCAGCGTCAGCGCGTACAAGCTGTTCCACAAGATGTGCGCCCTTCAGAACCGCAAGGACCACGGCCTGGTCATCGTCGAGAGTCAGGTGAAGTTCGCCGAGCGGGTGGGCATGTCGCAGGCCTCCGTCTCGCGCAGCCTCAAGCAGCTCGCCGCCCACGGCTTCATCTACCCCGACGGCCGTAACTGGCGCATCCGTCCGGACTTCGTCTTCAACGGCAACGGCACGGCCCAGGGGGAGGCGGTGCAGAAAATCCCCGACGGCACCCCCGACCCGTACGCCGGCGGACGTACGGACCTGACCGTCATCGAGGGCGGGGGCGAGGAGCCGGACGACGGGCGGGCGTGACGCATTCTCGTCCGGTGCAACCAGCTGGAAGGTCCGTGGCATGCGGTTACTCGCTTCGCGTCTCTTGCTTCAGACGCAGCGCGAGAACGATGCCGTCCTGGACAGCCTGATCGAAGTCGGGATCCTGGCGGAGCCGGATCCGGCCGCGGTAATCGACGATCACCGCGGCTACGGCCTTGGGGTCCGCATCCGTCGACTTCTCCAGCGCGTGATGCAGGTCGGTCTCGAAGGTCTCTCGGTCATCAGGGAAGCCGTGTCCGGAGCGCAGAGCAGCACGGATGTCGCCGATGGTCTTCAGCGGCAATGGCACAGAAACGAATGCCTCAGCATGCCGTTCACCCATGATCGTCTGCTCCTCGGCGCTACAGGGCGTGTCCTACGGGGAAGCCGGTGGCAAGCTCCGGCAAGAAATGGAAATGACCTCGTCCCAGCACTCAACGGGGCTTGCAGACGGGCCTTCCGTCTGTGGTCAGCGTTTCAGCGACGTAGTCAGGAACCAGTGCCACGCATCGTTCGAAACCTCGATGAGAGGCCCATCGGAGCACTTGGAGTCGCGGATCAGGATGCCAGTCGGGTTGAACGAGGCCTCCACGCATTCGGTTCCGCTGCCCCCGCTGTATGAGGACGTGAACCAGTGCAGCTCTGTCGCTGCCGCCATCACCACGTCTCCTCGCTGACCCGGTCGATGAGTTCGACTGTCGGCTCGAAGCCGGGCGCCTGCGCGCTGAGGTATTCGAATGCCAGCATGTAGCGCTCCAACTCTGCAGGCGGCAGTCCCGGTCAGAACTTGGGTTCTACAGGGAAGGGCAGCTTGTCCGCCCAGCTGGACAGTGCCTTGGCCGCGAGGTCCCGGGTCTCGCCGCCCACGGCGGTCTCCGTGAGGAGGACGCGTTCGGCGTTGGGAAGGGCCAGCTGCCGGTAGAACTGCAGATCCTCGAAGCCGTTCTTGCCGACGTCATGACTGGTGGCGGCGTACACCAGGCGGGGAACCCGGGCCCAGTAGCAGGCGACCAGGCACATGGGGCATGGCTCGCTGCTGGAGTACATCACGGCGTCCTCCATCAGGTGGCGTCCCAGTTTGGCACCGGCGGCGCGCAAGGCCATGACTTCGGCGTGAGCGGTGGGGTCGTGAAGTTCGACGACTGAGCTTGTGCCGGTGGCGACGACCTTGCCGTCGATGACGATGAGAGCGCCGAACGGGGTCTTCCCCTCGTCTTCGAGGGCATGCCGGGACAGTTCGATGGCCTGATTGAGGAACGCGCGGTCCTGGTCGGTCTCCGGAGCGTAGGGCACCTTGTCTCCAAGCGTTCGATTGAGCCCGTCCTGGGTGCGCTCACATGTAGACAGAGGGGTCAGCGTCGCCGAACGGGCCGTCCAGATTCACGTCGTAGTCCGTCAGAGGGGTGGTGGCGCCGGCGGATCCAACCACGCGAAGCGCTGCTTCGGCTTGGTGGTCGTCGGTCCATTCACCGTCTTTCATCAACTCGACCATATCCGGGACGGCAGCAGTCTCGCCCCGGCGGAGGATCAGGCGGTGTATCTGATGCGAGGCGGCTCTGGGAGAGAGCAGGGCCCGCGCCGCGGACAGCCGGTGCTGCCATTCGTCGAAGGACTGGCCGACAGCGGCGGCCCGAGTGGAGGCCACCGGGGCGACGGGAAGGTTGTGCAGGATGATCCGCGTGATCGCCAGGCTGGGGCCACGTCGCAGATGAGCCGCCATGAGGGCCCGGTCCACTTCATTACGGAAGGCTGTGAACTCAGGACGGAGCCATACCTCGTTGCACTGCACCACCAAGGCAGCGGTCACGTCGTCATCGACCAGCGCACCCAGGCGCTCGCGCCATGCGGCCACGTCTATGACCGAGTCGCTCATATCTCCGCCCGAGTGTGCGCACCGACCAGTTGGAGCACCCCGAGACCCGTGGTGATGGCTTCCACGGGGTGCGGTTCTTCTGCCGCACCGGGCAGCACGCGGGCTGCGAGCCGCGAAGCTGCCTGCAGCGCAGCAGGAGAAAGGCCGGCGAGGAATGCTCGCAGCTCGGTGTCTGTGTCACCGGGAGCGAGTGGCGCGAGGCGGCAGGCGATGGCGAGGACCATCGCGGCTGGCCGTTGGTGCGGCTCGGTGAGCGGCGCAGGCACTCCGTAATGGTGACCGCGTCGCGCTGCGCGGATCTTCGAGGCGGGCGAACCAGGCGCGGTGGAATGGCTCACGAGACGCAGCAGGGCGCCCCGGGCCTGCTCGGATGTCGTGAAGTATCGGTGAGTGGCGAAGGTGCGAAGGTATGCCCCCAGCAGTTGGGGGTCTGGAGTGAACTCGGGCCGGATGAGTTCAGGCGGATGGGGCAGGCGGGCATCGCGCAGGGTGGCGAACGCGGTCACTGAGATCAGCGTCCAGAAGTGGTCGTACTCCTCTGCGGACCCGAACGCCGCACGGGTGGCGTTGGCTTCGGGTGTGGTGATGGCGTCAGCGCCGTACAGGTTCTCGCGCAACTGGGTGAGGACAGAGGCGCCGTCCCAGTAGTTCCCCATGAACTTGGTGCCGGTAAGGATCTCGTGCACCCCGTACAGAGCGCTTGCCTGGTGGGCTCCGTGGAACTCGCTGAAGTCGGCGTACCACAGCAGTACCTGGACGGGGGTGGTGAGGATGGTGCCGAGTTCGTCGCGTGTGGAGGCCGACTTCGGGTCGGGATCAACGCAGCGCAGGATCTTCAGGCGGGCATCGGTGCTGAGGGCGACCAGCTCGCGGGCCGCCCTGTTGGAGGCCACCTTGCGTACCGACATCAGCAGCGCCGCGTTGGCGAGCCAGGACAGGTAACGGCTGAGCGCCCCGAGCGCAGGGGATGGGTCAGCCAGACGGCGGGTATGACGGATCGCGGAGTCGATGAGCAGCCCGGAACAGGCGACCACTTCGGTGGGGTCGGTACTGCTGACCAAGGAGGCACGTGCGAGGCGGTGCAGGACGTCCAGGTGGAGCATGATGGCCTGCTCCGCGGACGCAGGCGGTATCTCTGCCTCGGTCAGCTGGTTGACGAGGTGCCGTATCGCTGTGGGGTCATTGCTGGTGGCGGACTGGCTGATGGCGCCGAGATAGGTGTTGACGATGGCGTCGCTCTCCAGATCACCGGGCGCACGCTCGGCGTTCGCGCCCCGCCGGGTCAGAGCCGCCGCCAGCGTACGGCGCAGCAGCCGGTTGCGTCCTCCGATGCTGGCCAGACCGAAGAGGCGGATGAAGGAGAAGACTCCGAAGATGTTGGCCAGCAGGAAGAGCAGGGCGCCGTAGGTGGCGCTCACGCCGCTGTCGCCGAGCAGCCCGCATGCCGTGAACAGGGCGGCGAGCCAGCCGACCAGCACCCACTCCCGGAAGGCGATGTGGTTGTCTATCGCCCGCAGGGACGGCCAGGAGCTGGCGGCGGAGAAGGTCAGCGCGAAGATGACCGCCTCGCCGGTCAGCAGCGTGGCGAAGAACGCGATGCTGAACTGGGTCGCGTCTACGACGTCGTCGTGTTCGCGTGGGTAGGCGAAAGCGACAAACGCAAGCCCCGAGGCACACAGGAGAAGCGCGATCTGTCTCCACTTCGGCACTGTCGCCCCATTCGCCGCCCGCTCCCCTTCAGCGGTGTCCCACTCTTTCAGAGAGACGGCAGAGGTCAACAGTGCTTCTTCCGCCAGGGATCAACGCCCCAGCGAAGCGATCAGACACCTGTGCCGGGCCCCGGCCGACCGGTCAGGAAGCGGTGCCATGCCCCAGCTGACACGCTGAGGCAGGGGCCTTCCGGATGCTTGGAGTCCCGTATGAGCACCCCTGACGGCACGAAGGCGGCTTCGACGCATTCAGTGGTGTTGCCTCCGCTGTACGACGACTTGAACCAGGTGGGTTCAGAGTGGTGTTGGCCAACGGACGGCATCTACAGCTCCTTGCGGACGCGATGGATCATGTCGGAGGACGCCTCCATGTCCAACGCTTGCGCGCGCAGGTACTCGAACGCAAGTCTGTAGCGCTCCAGTTCCTCATCCTTCTCCATGAAGAGCGATCCGGTGTGGAAGTCGACGTACACGACGTCGAGGGCCGGCTCAGCGCCGCCGATCATGACGAAGCTTCCGAGAGCCGCGGCGTGAGCGCCCTTCGCGAAGGGGAGCACCTGGAGCGTGGTGTGAGGTGAGTCGTTCGCCTCAAGCAGCCGGCCGAGCTGCTCTTTCATCGTCTGAGGCGACCCGACGACACGGCGGATCACGGACTCATCGATGATCGCCCACAGGCGCAGCGGCTTGGGGCGGGTAAGGATCTCCTGCCGCTTCATGCGGATGTCCACGAGCCGTTCGATCTCATCCGGCGACAGGGGTACCTCGTTGGCCCGCTGAAGCGCGGTGCTGTAGGCGCGAGTCTGGAGAAGGCCGGGAACGTAGACACAGGAGAAGTGGTTCTCGTGTACGGCCTCGTCCTCAAGGGTGAGCAGCAGGTTCATGTTCTCCGGGATGGAGTCGGCGAACGAGCTCCACCAGCCCTGCTGCTTGGCATTCTTGGCCAGTCTTACGACGGTCTCCCGCTCGGTGTCCGTCGCTCCGTACTCGCGGCACAGCGCGTCGACAACGATCCACTTCACCGGGCCCGCTTGGGTCTCATACCGGCTGACTGTGGCCTTCGATACGCCGACCAGCTGCCCGGCCTCCTCAAGGGTCATCCCCTTGCGGGAACGCAACTTGCGCAGCATGGCGCCTAGTTGGCGTCGGCGTGTGGTGGTCCTTACGGACATGGGACTCCTCTGCGCGTAGCCCCGGGCAGCCGCTCGGGACCTGAACAGGCTAGGCAGCGTGCAGCCAGCTCACTACGGGATTCACCCGATCGATTCCGGTGAGAAGTTACATGAAGAGACTTCTCTGTGTCATTCTCGGTGACGGATCGCTACGCAATGCAGCCGTGCGGACACGGCAGGCGCAGCATGCGCGTGGCACGGGAGGGAGGAGAGTGATCATGCCTGGCTATGGCGTGGGCGAGCATCGGTACCGGTCCGTGCTGCCCTTCGAGGCAGTACCGGCCGAAGTCCGTCTGCTCCGGAAGGCTGCCACTGCCCAACTGGATCAGTGGGGCGTGCCCGGGGCTACGGAAGAGGCCGGACTTGTGGTTACCGAGTTGGTGACGAATGTCATCAAGCACGTTGGTGAGGGGGTGTCGGCGACCTTGATCCTCGAGAGGAGCGGTGAGCGGCTTCGAGTAGAGGTGCATGACAAGAGCCGCTCCCTGCCGTCAGTGGCTGAGACTGGATGCGACGACGAGTGTGGACGAGGTCTGCACCTCCTCGCGGCCCTGTCGGTGGACTGGGGGGCGGCGCTGACTGCGGTCGGGAAATCGGTTTGGTGCGAGATCGCGCTCAGGCCCGAGCGGGTATGCCGGCGCATGGAGCGAGCCGTCGGCGCCTTGGAGGGCTACCGCGAAGGCGAGGGAGTGGCCCCGGAGGGAAAGTGGCGAGAGGTCGCCTTCGAAGAGTCGGCGATCGAGCTGATTGCTGACATCCTCCACTGGACCGCTGCCCGCGGCCATGACCCGGAGGATTTTCTCGACCGAGCTCAGATGCGCTACGAGGCCGAGGTACGAGCTGCCTAAGGCTGGTCCGGCACGGATGAGCAGTGGCTCGCGAGTGCAAAGAGGGACGCAGGAGCACTGGCACATGCACAGCCCTGCGGCAGGGTGCCGCAGGGCTGTCGCCTCGAGCCCCAGGTCAGGCGGCGACTTCGAAGGTCGGTCACCTTCGGCTGGTCACGTCGCCGGTTTCTGTTGGCACGGCTCTGGCCAGTTGCCTGGGAAGGCTTCGTCTCGTGACGCCTCAGCTGATTCTGGTGCGATGCTGCGTGAACAGATCGTGACGCTGATGGTCTTCCTGGCCGACGAAGGCCTTGAAACTCCCCAGACTGTAGGCGAGTTCGCCGGTCTTGCGTTCCGTCTTTTCCACTTCGAAGTCGTGGCCCAAGTGGTTCAAGCGTCGCTCTACCTCAGGCTGTTCCATGCTTACGCCAGACTTTGCGAGCTTGGCGATGATTTGCTCGGCAGTAAGGGGGCGATTCTGCTGGCGCAGCAGTTTGTATACAGGGTCGTGAACGGTTTCGGATGTCTCGACCAGGGTGTGCGGTTCGCCTTTTTGGAGTAGTGCATCTCTGATGGCTTCTCCGAGTGCTTTGGCGACCGGCGGGGGGAAAGCGTTACCGATCTGCCGGTACACAGAGGTCTTGCGTCCCAAGAATTCCCAGTCAGCAAACTCCCCATGCCAGCCCTGGAGTCTCGCGACCATCTTCGTCGTTAGCTTCGGACCTGTGACGCCCTCGCGGGGCGTGAACCCTGGCTTGGGCGCCTCGTTCTCGACACCCATGGCGTCAACGCCGAGCTTCGCCCAAGCCCGCTTCGCTCGGGTTGGGCCGAGGTCAGCACCTCCGTGCTTCTTGGAGCCGCCGACGATGGTGGGAGCGATGTCATTGGCACGCTCTACCCAGGCAGCGACTTCCTCATCTCCCCAACCGTTCTCGCCCATGAGGTCAGCGAGCACCTCGCCCACTGTGGGCGCCTCCCCGGGGCGTTCCTGAGGCCAGCTGAAGTACTTTGCATACTCCGGCAGAAGCGCGACAAGTACAAACCGTGGCCGCAGCTGAGGGACGCCGAAATCGGAAGCATTGAGAAGCTTCCAGAAGGCGATGTAGCCAAACTCGTGCAGCTTGTCGAGAACAGCTTGCCTATAGCCAGAGAATCGCTTGGCGCTAAGACCTCGGACATTTTCCAGGAGTAGCGCCTTAGGCCTCATTCGGCCGCACAGTTCAATAGCCCAGGCGAACAGATCGCGCTCGTCGCTTGATCCAAGTTGCTTTCCCGCGATGCTAAATGGGGGGCACGGCACGCCGCCCGCCAGCAACGCGATCTCGCCTTCTTTGTAGGAATCCGGGTTCCATACGGAAGGGTCTGCCACGTCGCCGACCTTTACAAGGTCGTGAGCTACTTCGACGCCGTCCTCTTTGAGTACTCGGCGGAGATTCTGTTCCAGAGTATGGGCCGCGTGTTTGTCCAGTTCGATGGCGAGCCGATGGGTGAACCCGGCGCGGTGCAGCCCGAAGGACTGGCCGCCGGCGCCGGCGCAGATCTCGATGACTTCGAGCCTCTGCTTGTGATCCGCCGCCGACATTGTGATCTCCTTCCAAGTGCGCTGGCTGAGTCCAGCGCAGGGGCGGGACGCTGATCGCGCCCGCCCCCAGACGTAGCAAGTGTTCAGTTGCGCAGGAACCGGCAGTACCCTAACCGCTGGCCTCCACCTGAAGGGGACGCTTGGCGTGGTGAGCCGGGCAAGACTGTGAAGTCTACGGTGCCCCACTGACACCGTTAGACACGGCTATGGCTGGGGGAGCCGTCAGGCGATCACGGCTGGAGTGCTGACCGCAGCTCCTCCCGCGCATCCGCCGGCAGCCGCCGGTATGTATTCCAGGCTCGCTCCAGCGGAGTCGTGCCGCGGCGGCCCCGCTCCATCCATCGGAGCAGGCGGCGCTGGTCGCCCGGATCAAGTTCCTTGATCTCCGCCAAGGTCTCATCCACGCGCGCGGGGCTCCCGTCGGAACCAGAACGGCAGCGCTTGCACTCCGTTGCCAGCAGCGTCTCCTCGCTGCCGTCGAGCAGGATCGTCCTGCGGCGGGTGATGGCGAGTACAGCAGTCTGGTTGGAGTCGTCCTGGTAAGGCTCCCCGCCGGAGATGCCGCATACGGTGCACATGTAGTGATCTCGGGCCATGATGGCCTGCTTCTCCTTGTTGGAGAAGGTCTTCTGCGGAGCCGCGGCCCGACGGGCAGCAGGGTCCCAGACGGGCACGCCGGCCTTCACGAATCGCTGGTCCTCAGCCGTGAGGGTCGCGTCTTCAGTGTTGGTGAGCATGACCCAGCCGTAGTCCCGAAGGTCACGTATGCGTCGGTCTGCCTGAGAGATCCCCGGGAACGCGTTGCGGATCTGCTCCTTTGTGAAGGTACCTCCCTCGCCGATCACTTGGATGAGCCAGAGCGCCCCACGGACCATGGTTCCGGCCTTGAGGTCCGGGTCATCCCAGGCAGGCAGCGTCACTTCTTGCTCCGTTCTCCAAGCGATCTAGAACCCTGATTGTGGGTCATCGCCATACCCTCTGTCACCGGGTCCTGCCATGATGCTGGAGCACGCTGCGTCTGCTCATCGGAGGTTCTGGTCATGGCTGTAAAGTTCGGCGTCCCGCCCGAGGGTGAGAAGATTCGCTCACTGGTGGACGAGCGGCTGAAGCAGGCCATGGCCGACGATGGCGCGAAAGTCACCGTGGAGTGGCGGGGGGAACAGAAGCATCTGCATGTGATCTCCATGCCGGTTGACATGCTCTACTTCAACCCTGACACCCACCGTATCCGGGCACAGCGCACCTTGGACCCGGAGCGGAACCGGGTTCTGGAGGAAGACCCGTGGAGCGAGTCGGCGCAAACGTATCTGCATCACCTGCTGCGCTGTCGGCCCTCGAACCCTAGCCAGACTGACCCTGACTACGTAGCGCTGCAGGACGAACTGGACGATGTTGGCCAGAGGGAACCGGGGATCATCAGCCCGGACGGCATCCTCGTAGACGGCAACACGCGCTGTGCCGCCCTGAAGGACCTGGGCATCAGGGACATCCGGGTGGGCGTCCTCCCCGCGGACACATCCCGCCGTGACATCAACAATGTCGAGCTTGCTCTGCAGCTGCGCCGGGACAAGCGTCGCGAGTACTCGTATATCAACCGGCTCATCGCGATCGAGGACGAACTCGCGGACGGCCGACGCGAAGAAGACGTGGCCCGTGACTTCAACATCAAGAGGACAACCCTCCAACAGGACCGTTGGGTCTACCAGTTGATCAATGACGCCATTGATCGCAGCCAGACTGCGAACGGCGCGGTTCTGCGGCTGGTTGACTTCGAGGATCACCAGGAGAAGCTGCGCGAGCTCCATCGCGACTACACGAAGCTTGCCAAGACGGATCCGGACGCTGCCGAACAGCTCAAGGAATCGCGCCTGGCCATGGTGGTGCTGAACTACGCGAAGACCACGGTGCGCCTCGCGGAGGCGGATTTCCACAGCCGCTACCTGGAAGAGCGTTTGCCTGATGGGCTGCGGCCGGAAGCGCAGGAGTCCGCTGCTGTGTCGATTCCCGGACTTGAGGGAGTGGAGATCCCGGACGCTACCGCGGCGGTGAAGACCACTCGTGCTCTTACGGATGCCTTGCTCCAGGCGAAGGCGGCCGCTCAAGCGGGCGACAAGCTGGACGCCGCGACAGTGACTCAGGCTGACGCGCTGATTAAGTCGGCACGCAAGACCTTCGACGTTGCCGTGAAGATGGCGGGGGCGAACGCCGAACTTCAGAAGCGTCAGGTCGCCGTTCCCGCCCGTCTTACCGACGCCGCTGACTACGTCAACCAGTGCGCCGCCGAGTTTGCTGAGGCCAGGGCGAAGCGCGCGCTTGACGAGGATGCGTTTGACGATGCACTGCTCACGCTGAGGACCAGCCTTGCCCGGCTGGCAAAGCAGGCCGGCCGTACCTTCAGCTCTCCGGGTGACGGCGTTGCCTGGCTGCTCGACGCGGCGCGGGAGAACTGATGGCAGAGCAGCCTTCTCCGCCCAGTCTGGAGATCGGTTTCAGCGACAGCGTGACGCAGGCGCGTCTACGAGCTGGGGTCGGTTACGAGAGCGAGCTTCGGCGTCTCGCCCTCCGGTTCCAGAGCAGTGTGCAGCGCACACCTGGGACGATGGAAGTGGAGATCGATGACCTCCTGACGAATCTGGTGGCCCTGGCCTCTTGGCCGGAGCCTAAGAGCGTCGCCTGGGATTCTCAGCTGGCCGCACTGGCCAGAGACTCAGCGATTGATGCACAGACCGTAGCTAAGCGGCTTGACCCGGCGGCTGGCCCAGACAGAGAAGTCGATCCGGAGGAGATCGACAACCTGCTCGGCCCTGAGTGGGTAGCAGAGCTGACCTCGTTCCAGCGCAGGGACATCGCGAAACTGCTGTCTCTGCGCCACGGAGCCAACTTCTCTGTTCCTGGCGCCGGTAAGACTCGGGTCGGTCTCGCGGTCTTTCACAATCTGCGACGCAACAAAGGCGTCGAACGGCTCTTGATCGTGGGGCCGAAGTCCTGCTTCGAGGCATGGCAGTTCGAGAACCAGACCTGCCTGCGCGACCCCCTGAGCATGGACGTGTTCTCTAGGGACGCGACCCCGGCTGCGGACGCGCTCATCGTCAACTACGAGCGGCTGCGTCAAGACGGCGTCGTGAATGAACTCGGCCAGTGGCTGGCCGCTCGGCCGTCCATGCTGCTGCTCGACGAGGCTCACCGAATGAAACGGGGAGCCGACGGTACGGACGGTGCCGCTTGCCTCGCTCTCGGGCCGCGTAGCAGGCACCGGCTGATTCTCACTGGCACGCCTGCTCCTAACGGTGTCAAAGACCTGGAGAACCTCTTTGGGTTCGTGTGGCCTGGCCATGGCCGTCAGAAGGTGGTCCAAGCCGTGGCTGGCGGAGACCTCGCTCAGGCGAGCCAGGCGTTGCGACCCCTCTTCACGCGCACAACCAAAGCTGAACTCGCGTTGCCGCCTGTGTCCACGAGTCTGCGCACTGTTCCGGTGCCGCCCCTTCACCAGGAGGTTTACGAAGCGCTTGTCGGACGGTTCTCCGCCCGCGCAGCCGGTTCAGAGGGAGACTTCGCCGCGCTCGGCAAGATCATCGTCTACATGCTCATGGCTGCGACAAGCCCCGCGCTGCTCGCCGTGGGAACTACGCGCCACGAACCGTTGTCGTACAGGGTTCCTCCACTCTCCGTACCTGAAGGCACGCCGCTGTTCGACTTGATGCGGGACCTTCCGAGCTACGAGATGTCGCCGAAGTACCGTGAGGTCCTTGCGATCGTCAGCCAGAACGCTGCTCAGGGACGAAAGACGCTTGTCTGGTCCACCTTTGTGCGGAGCCTTAAGACGCTGGAACGCATGTTGGGTGAATTCTCGCCCGCACTGGTCTACGGCGGGATGGGGGACGCTGACCGGGAGGCCGCGATCAAGCGCTTTCGGCACGATCCTGACTGCATGGTCCTCTTGTCCAACCCTGGCACCCTCGGCGAGGGAATCAGCCTTCACCATCACTGCCACGATGCTGTTTACGTGGACAGAGACTTCGCAGCCGGCCGCTTCCTCCAGAGTCTCGACCGTATTCACCGTCTCGGTCTCGCGCCGGAGACGGAGACACGGATCACGGTGCTCGCCTCGGAGGGAACGATCGATGAAGTCGTTGATCAGCGGCTGAGTGACAAGCTGAAGTTCATGGGGAGCATTCTCGATGACCCGGCTGTCCAGCAGTTGGCCGACCTAGAGGAAGAACCGGCAACCGGTGGCGGCCTAGACCACCGAGACCTTCAAGCGCTGATGGGTCACCTTCATGCCCGTGCCGCCTGATCCGGTCCTGCGCGCGGCAGTCCGCTGGTTGGAGAGGCTCCCAGCCAGCGGTGCTGCGCGAGTGCGCGCTCTCTTCACTGCGCACAGTGACTTTAGTGACATCACTCCGACCCAGTACGACGCCGCATATGCCTGGATCAGCGAGACGGGGCTCCTGGACCAAGTGGGCAGCGGCGCGCCGGTACAACGCAGAGTGTTTAACGCTGCGATAGCTCAGAGCGGAGTTCCATGGTTTCGTGATGCTGGCCTGCTCATCCGCACGCCGGACGAGCTCCCGGAAGATTGTCTGAGAGCGGCAGAATCTCTCGGCCTGACTCCGGAAGAGGCGTACGTGCAAGTGAACACCGCGTGGGGGAAAGTAGATACCGAAGAGCGCTCGAGGATTGGGTCAGCGGGTGAAATCGCTCTTCTTGAGTTGCTTTCCGAGTCAGCGGCAGGGCGGGTGGAGCACGTCGCTGCCTGGTCCGATGGCTATGGTTACGATATTTTCGTCGATGCTGATCAGTGCTCGGCTCACTTGGAAGTGAAGGCTACGATTCGCATGAGCCGACTTACCGTATACATTTCGCGTAATGAGTACGAAACTATGCTGAGTGATCCAGCGTGGGAGCTAGTAACGGTCCGTCTCACTCGTGAGCTGGAACTCAGGGAAGTAGCCGCAGTGCCAAAGGGATGGATCGCGGACAACGTTCCCTCGGACCGCACCGCCCGAGGACGCTGGGAGTCGTGTCGGCTCGACATCCCCCCCGAGGTACCCGTGCCCGGCATTCCGAGTATCGCGCCGATACTTTCTGAAACCGCGCCCGAAGTGCTGAGGGGGACGTCAATTTCCTAGTTGGAACTCTGGATTCTTGCATTCGAGAGAAGGAATTCTTCCAGCTCTGCAACCCACTGATCATCGCTGGGTTCTGGGCATTCTGTCAGGGGCTGAGCATCTTCGAACGCGTCCTTGACTGCGGTTCGCCACTGGCCGAGTGAGCCCCGAACGATGAAAGGACCCAGAGTGAAAGTCACGATGCCTTCATCGTCGACGCGCAATGGTGCTGCTTCATTGCCGACGGGCACATCGCTGGCAAGACCAGCAGTGGCAGCGTCGAGGGCGGCATCGAGATCGGCCGGGTCGATCCAGCCGGTCCAGCGCTGACCGTTGGCTTCCGCCTCTGCGGTGAGCACGCTCCGGCCGGCTCCCATGTACCCGGTAAACGCCAGCGAGTGCGGTGCTGGTGCCTCAGGCGCCGTGGAATCTGCGGACAGGAAACTGGGGCGGAATCGATTACTGAGGTTGAACTCGTGATGTCGCTGGGTTGCTCAGGCGGGTCTGATGGTCAGGCCGGTCTCGGCGAGGCAGCCGTCTATGAGGTCGCTGCGG